>NZ_JARCCZ010000004.1:0-214961 GCF_048957775.1 Pseudarthrobacter sp. CC4
CACCGCTGGGCAGTTCTACTGGCCGTCAGTGGGCAATTACGTGGCCGCCTATGGGCAGTTTTTCATGGCCGCTTACACCCGCTGCGGAACGGTGAATCCTTTGCCACGGCCTCGTTCTTGAAGAGCCCCATCACGGTCTCGGCGGCTGCATTGTCATAAGCATCCCCCACGCTGCCAATGGACGGTTCCAGGCCCTCCAGGGCCAGGGTGTCCGTGTAACGGATGGAGGTGTACTGGCTTCCCGCATCTGAGTGGTGGATCAGTCCCGCCGGTGCCGGACGGCCGGTGTGTTCGCGCCGCCACAGGGCCATCCGCAGGCAGTGCTCAACGAACGCGGTGTCCTTGACGGTTGAGGTTTCCCAGCCGACGATTGCCCTGGAGTACAGGTCGATGACCAGGGCGACGTAGGCGAATCCGGAGTAGACCGGGACGTAGGTGAAATCAGTGACCCAGATCCGGTTCGGGGACGGGGCGGTGAAGTCCCGATTCAGCAGGTCGCCGGCTCGGCGGCCGTCCTTGCCCGGGATGGTGGTGCGGGTCTTGCGGCCTCTGATAAGGCCGTTCATGCCCTCTTCGCGCATGAGCCGGTCCACAGTGTGTTTGGAGGCTTCCGGGAACCCGTTACGGCGCAGCCACTGCGTCATTTTCCGCCGCCCGTAGATGATCTCGGGCCGGGGCGTCCCTGCGCGTCGAGGACTTGCAAGGGCCCGGAGCGCATTCGTGATGCGGGCGTATTCGATGGTGCGCAAGGCCGGCAGGCGTTTCTTCCACGCCCGGTAGGTTCGTGCGGCGACCTGCACGCCCTGCTCCCGCAGGACGGCACAGATCGACTCGACCGCATAACCAACAGCGCGCATTTCGTCGATGAATCGACAAATCAGCGCCGGCGAGGGTCGAGCTCCCTCGCGAAGAAAATCGAAGCCTGTTTCAGGATCTCATTGGACTCTTTCAAGTCCCTCACCTCAGCCCGGAGCCGCTTGATCTCCTCCAGCTCATCACTGCTCGGGCCGGTCTTCTCACCGGCGTCCACCTGGGCCTGGACAACCCACCGGCGCAACGATTCAGCGCCGACCCCGAGCTTCGGCGCCAGTGCCTTGCAAGCAGCATAGACAGACGGGTATTCGGACAACCGATCCATGGTCATGCGAACTGCCCGGTCACGGACTTCGGGCGGGAACTGCTTGGGCACAATCACTATCTTTCTCACAGAAGATAGCGGCATCAAACCCGGGACGGTTCAGGGTGAAGACCTCTTAGGTTGGTGGTTACCACACACAGCCAATGACTAAGAGGTCTTCATGTTCTACCGTAATGCCCGTCTGACCCTGACCGGTAGACGGATCCTCGTCAAACGCGTCCTGGCCGTCCGCCCGATTGCGCATGTGGCTAAGGAGATGGGTATCTCCCGGACCTGTGCCCGCCGTTGGATCAGCCGGTACCGTGCCAACGGCTGGGACGGCCTTCAGGACCGTAGCTCCAGAGCAGAGTCATGCCCGCATGCCACCCCGGCGGAAGTCGTCGCCGACGTCCTGACCCAGCGCGTGAAGCACCGGGAGGGGCCAGCCAATCTGGCAGTGCGCTGCGGCACCAGCGCCCGGACGGTCTCCCGAATCCTCGCCAGGGCCGGCATGCCCAGGCTGTGGGACCTGGACCCGATCACCGGGGCACGGATCCGCGCCGCCCTAGCGACCGGTCGCCGCTATGAACGCCACGCCCCGGGGGACATGATCCTCGTCAGCGTCAAGAAACTCGGCAGGATCGCGGACGGCGGAGGCTGGCGGGCGGACCCGGCCCGGAACCTGGCCAATCACCGCACCTCACACCAAAAGCTGGGCTTCGACTACGTCCACGTCGCCGTGGACGACTACACCCGCTTCGCCTACGAGGAAGTCCTGCCCGATGAAAAAGGCCCGACCTGCGCCGCGTTCCCCACCCAGCACAATCCCGCGTTCATCTGTTTTAGAGACTAGGACCGATTCGCTGGGAACTTTTTCGCTGGTCGTGTCCATCGTCCTTCTTGCGTGCCTACAGCATTATTACTCGTTGGCGCTGATTCTGGTTGCCATACGTTTAACGCAGAGTGCCGAACATCGATCTTTTCAAGTGACTCGTGATTGTCGTTTCTGTAATAGCTGTACGAGTATGCATCCGGGCCCTTGGCCGGTAAGCGGTTCAGTACGATTCCGAGGATATGAGATCCCACCATCTCTAAGGCACTAAGAGATCGTTCAAGCTCCTGGTGACGCAACTTTTGCGAGCCAACAACTACGATGACCCCGCCGACATGCTGGGATAGAACCGCGGCGTCAGTAACCGGAAGCAATGGAGGAGCATCGATAATTATGGTGTCGAAGACTTGCTCCAAGTCTTCAAGCAGCTGTTGCATGGCCATCGAGCCTAGCAACTCACTGGGGTTCGGGGGAATCTGCCCAGAAGCTAAAACGAAGAGCTCGTCATCACCCCACGGCTGTAGCAGTTCCCTCACATCCGCCTGACCTATGAGTGCCGTCGTCAGGCCAGCGTTGCGGTCTAAGCCTAGGTATTCACTCACCATGGGTCGACGTAGATCTGCATCAACCAAGCAGACGGCTTGCCCTGCTTGCGCCAAAGCAATGGCCAGGTTGGTAGCGGTGGTGCTCTTTCCTTCCCCCGGCACTGAAGACGTGACCAGAACGGTCTTCGCCCCTTTTGCGACGTTGGCAAATTGCAGATTTGTGCGTAGCTGGCGGAAGGACTCTGCCCTTGGACTCTGCGCGGGGGTCTGGGTCAGGAGTGGCGTCCGGGTTGCATCGCCATCGAACGCGATTCCGCCTAGGACCGGCGCATCCGTGATATGGCGGATATCAGCTTCACCACGGACCTTGTTATCTAACCGCGTCCGAACTATGGCGGAGGCAAATCCAGTACCAAGGCCGAGCATGAGGCCGAGTATGAGGTTTAGACGAGTATTGGGCGAGGAAGGGCTGGAAGGAGCCACCGCGGGCTTGATTACGGATACGTTGAAGGGCGAACTTCCGCCATTCTTGGGTTTCTCAATGCGTTCAATAGCTTCTATTAGGCTGTTCGCAACGCCTTGGGCGATAGCGGCCGATCTTACCGCCGAGGAATCGCTTGCTTCGATATTGATCAGAACTGTGTTTACGTCTGTTGTGCCCTTTACTGACTTTGCAAGTTCATCAGCGGTCACTTCCAGACCGAGACTGTCAATGACAGGTTGGAGCACAATTGGTGAATTGACTGCCTTCACATATGACTGAACCCGGGCTTGACTGAACGTGTTGCCTTGCTGGAGTTCTTGCACAGAACCGGAATTTTGGATAGCGACAAACAGTTGCGTTTCCGCCGCGTAGGTCGGCTTGGTGGCGATGGAATATCCACCTCCAAAAAGAAGGCCGACCAACGTACAGCCGACGATCAGAAGCCAATTACGGCTAAAAATGCGCAAGTAATCGCGTAGGTCCACCGGGGTCCCCCTGTATAAGTTTCTTGGCAAACGCGCCAATACGGCTGCCGGTGTGGCAAACCATGCTATATGGTCCAGTCTACCGGGCTGTGACCGGCTCAAGTCTCCGCCCCTGTGATGCCCACCGGTACCTGGGACACTCCTTGCCCACAACTAGCATTGACGATCAGTGGGGGGCGTTGAACAAGCCCCAACGGCTTAGCGTCTGGCAACAATTATCGTACTTGCGCCGATACTCCTAAGATGGCTTCATGAAAATCTTGGTTACCGGGGGCGCCGGATTCATAGGGTCTCATACGGTTTTGACACTGCTGGAAGCGGGACATGAAGTCGTTGTGATTGATAACCTCGTCAACTCGGTGGTGGACTCTCTTGAGCGTATCGAGGAGTTGACGGAGAAGAAGATAATGTTCAAGGAGATGGACCTTCTCGACTACGAAGGTCTACTTTCCGTGTTCGCTGAAGGACGTTTCGATTCTGTAGTTCACTTTGCGGGCCTGAAAGCGGTAGGGGAGTCGGCCACGGAGCCTCTTCGCTACTACCGAAATAACGTCGCAGGCACGCTCAATCTCTTGGACTGCATGCAGGAGACTGCAGTCCATCGCCTGGTTTTCAGCTCCTCCGCCACCGTCTATGGAGCGTCTGAGGCCGTACCCTTGACTGAAGATTCGCCGCTTGAGGCGATGAATCCTTATGGTCGGACAAAGCAACAGATCGAAGAGATTCTGTCAGATCTCAGTGCTTCCGATCCGCGGTGGGGTATTGCGGTGCTTCGATACTTCAACCCTGTCGGAGCGCACGAATCTGGCCGCATCGGCGAAGACCCCAAGGGTATCCCCAATAACCTGCTCCCTTACGTTGCGCAGGTTGCAGCGGGCAGGAGGGATAAAGTGACTATCTTCGGTGACGACTACATGACGGAAGATGGTACCGGGATAAGAGACTACATCCATGTCATGGATCTTGCGGCTGGCCACATAGCAGCCCTAGATTTTCTTGTACCGAGAACCGGGATTTTCCGGTGGAACCTCGGCACAGGTCGAGGTTCGTCAGTTATCGAAGTAATTTCTGCTTTCGCCGAAGCTAGCGGCCGTCCAATACCTTACGAGGTTGGTCCCCGGCGCCCCGGAGACGCCGCTGTTAGTTACGCTGATCCAACGGCCGCCTTCACGGATCTAGGCTGGCGTGCTCATCGCAACTTGTCTCAGATGTGCACTGACCACTGGGGCTGGCAAGAAGCCAACCCGGAGGGCTACGCGAAGACAGCAGACCATGCGCCTCCTGCATCTTGCCTTTAGGGCTGCGCTGTTTGCTAGCCGGATTCGAACTCCTAACTCTTGCGAATTTGATGGAGCGCGCCCTTCCGAGAACGATATCTGGGCATGCCTTGATTCGAATTAGAGTTTGGCCGTCCAATGCGACAAATTCTTCAATTTCCAGGGCCATATCGAGGGTGACGTCATGAGGCTCCTCATGCGGGGAAGTAGCGCGCGGACAGCGGGAAGGCACTGTCTACGCTTAGTGGGCAAGCTGAGGCATCACGGTTCTATTGCCAGGGAAGGGTCAACCTATGGCACAGGTGCCTACGCCCAAGGGCCTATTTCGGACGGTGGCGCCCACTGTCAATATGTCCGAATAAGTTTGTTTGCGCATGATCGGTGGCATTGCTGGCCCGGCCCCCTCTCTTGACAAGCCGAAGATGTGCTCTTGAAGTATGACATCTGTCAGCGTTCGAAGTTGCGGCCACTACGAGTTGCACGGCTCGTGGATCGGGACAAAGCGGGACTCGCTTTCGTTCTGCATTGGTGCCCAGGCAGGACGCATACTTTGCTACCTATACGCGGCTACCACGTTGAACCGCCAGCGGCTTTAGTCCATGTGCTGCTGGAGTGCTGTGGGTACAGTCGGTCATCAGGACAGACACACGCTCCATGCCGGAGGTACGGAGAAACAATGCCGAAATGGCTCGAAGTCGGCATGGACAACTATGTACTGGTGACTGAAGGCTCCCTGCTGAACCGGGCCTTATCGTCGGCGCCGAGCGCGCTATGGTCATCGACACCGGTTTGGTCCCCGCCAAGGGCGCGAGATCCTGGACGCGGTCTGGCAGAAGACTGCCCTCCTCCTCGTCGTCGTCAACACCCACGCCGAACTACGACCACTTTTTTGGCAAACCCGTATTCGCCGAAGCCCGGCGTCATGGTATTTGTGGGCCCACCAGACCTGTGCCACAAAGAGATCGACCAGCGGCTGCAGCGCCGGCACGTTGGAACCGGAGATGTCATCCAGTGCGGGTTTTGACGTCGAGCATGTTGTCCCCAATGCCGTCGTCAAGGACCAGCCGGTCCTAGTCGACCTGGGTGGTCTGACGTCAACTCTGTTCTACCTGGGCCGTGGCACACTAACGGTGACCTTTTGGTTGGCACGCCAACCACTCTTTACGTAGGTGTCCTCGTGGAGCGGGGTGCCCACCCTCCAAGGCTCCTACCCGGAAGAGTGGGCGAACGTGCTCCGGCAAATCTCGGCGCTGCGACACCGCTACGAATTCCTTATCCCGTGCACCGGAAAGCCGTGCAGTGACAAGTTCGTCAAAACCATGACCACGGCCGTCCGCCAGGCCCGCCAGTCCATTCGGGATACCCCCAACGACGCCACCACGGCGATTCTCGTCCTGCCATGCGGCCCCCGAGCAGTCCCGGTGGTTCATCAAGCGGCTGCAGGAGAACCGGCTCAGGCCCCAGGAAGCCTCGTAATAATACGTCTTTCTTAAGGAAATCTTGAGGTTTGCCCACCCGCTTTCCAGGCGGTTAGCCCTTGGTGATAGGCGCGCGGGCCAGGATCGGTGAAAGTAAAAGATAAGGCTGCTTTCCTTTGTTTTGCTGATTGTCCTCGCGCGTTAATGCCGATGGGTGCAGTGCTGATTGTCGAAGATCATGGCTCTAGAGGCTTAGGTCGCGCTTTTCGACGTGACTTGTGAATCGATATGTCACGTGATTAGGTTCGAGGCGATGGGGATCACTTGACCAATGGAGGCTGTTGTGGCTTTTTCGGACTACGCACTGGCGCTTAGCGCTTTGCTAGGTACCCTGCTGGTTCCCTTCGCTGTCCTGGACCAGATGCTGCGGCTCAAGCGCCGCGCACTCCGGATCCCCGTCCGGCCCGCACCCCGAGGTAACCAACGCTGACCATGCCCTACGTTGACATTAATCCCCACAAGGTCCGGCCCAAGTGGCAGGGGTATGCGGTTATTGCAGTTCTCCTGGTGCTCACAGCTGCCGTGGTAGGCGCCGCCCTGCTTCGCGTCTGAGCCGGACTTTCTGTTCAAACCCCTAGACTTACTGTTTGAACCAGTGCTGCCGAACTTTTGCCGAACGTCCTGGGGGGACAGACATGCCCGATCCGGCGGATCAGAACGCACGCGCCCATGCAGAGGATGCAGGGCAGCCGCCGCTGCGCCGACGCCGCGACCTTCGTCGCGCCGATGGCGAGCCCAAGGATGCCCGGACAGGAACCATGCCAGCCGTACCACCCACCCCTTCCAGCCCGCCTGACGTTGGACAGGCGGTGACGCACCGGACTTCCTGGGCGGAGGCAGCAGCCGCAGCCGACGCCGCACAGCCTTCCTCCCCTGTGCCCGCTCCAACCCGACCGCCGGCCTCCTCGCGGCCAGCGCTGCCGGACACCATCACCTCCATCCGGGACGCGGCGGCCGCGGAAGCCGCGCCGGCCCCGTCGGCCGCGCCTGCGGAAACCCCCGCCTTCCGCCGCGTCCGGCCTACTGTTGCCGACAGCATCGCCGAAAGCCCCATGCCCGACTTCATCAGCTCACCCGGGCTGTTCGTGAAGGAGCAGAAGCCGCGGCCCGTCGGCGGCATCCGGGGTGCGCTCTACAGCATGACTGGCGGCGCTTGGAACCTGGGCCCCAGCGCCAAGCAGCGCCAGGAGGATGAGCTGGCCCGCCGCATCTCGCGCCAGCTCCAGGGCAGCTACAACACCGCGATCCTGAGCCTAAAAGGCGGCATCGGGAAGACCTCCACCACCGTCGGCGTGGGTCTGACCCTGGCTGAATACCGCGGGGACGCCCCCTGCGCCATCGACGCCAATCCGGACTCCGGAGACTTGGTGGAACGTGCCCTGGGCGAAGGCATTTACCAGCAGTCCAGCCCGCGGACCATTACGGACCTGCTGGAAAACATCGAGTCCATCGAATCGCTCACGGCCCTGGCCCGGTACATGCACCACGCCGGCAGGCTCCACCTGATCGCGGGGGAGCAGGACCCGGAGGTCTCGGACTCACTGACGGCTGCTGAGTACCTTCGGATCCGCAAGCTCATTTCCAGCTACTACTCCGTGGCACTGACGGACTGCGGCACGGGGGTCACCCACAACGCGATGAGCGGGATCCTGCAGTCGGCGGACAACCTGGTGATCGCCGCTGGCTACGCCGTAAGTGGTGCCAAACGCGCCCGCAGCACGCTGCAGTGGCTGGCCAGCCACGGGTATGAGGACCTCGCCCGGAACGCCATCGTCGTGATCACGGACAAGGACGAAGTCTCCTCCCGCGTTGACAAGGACGCCATCGAGGAGCACCTCGCCGGGATCTGCCGGGAACTCATTGCTGTTCCCCATGACCGCGGCGTGGCCGACGGGGACCTCGTCACACTGGATGTGCTCAAGTCCGAGACCCGGCGTGCCTACAAGGAGATCGCTGCGGCGATAGTGGACGGGTACCAGTAGGGGCTGTTGCCCTTGAGCGGTGACGTCGTCCCCAGCCCCTCCTGTCGTGCCCAAATCTTGACCAAACCCTCGCCGTGCCTGCGGCCAATGCTGAGCTTCCGGGCGTAGCTTGGGCCCATCAGGGCAGGACAGCAGGGGAGGGGCAACGGAAATGACGATCACCGAATACGCCGTAGCACTGGGCGGCATGCTGGCATCACTCGCGGGGATGGGGCTCCTGGCCGGAGGACTGATCCGGGCAAGAGCCCGCCACTAGGATCTACCGCGTATCCAAATCCTCGAACACCAAAAACGTCTGGGTATCCAGCACGCCCGGCATGGACTGAAGCTGGTCGAAGATGACCCGCCGCAGGTCGATGTTGTCCACGGCGCGGACCAGGAGGATCACGTCGAAGTCGCCGCCCACCAGGGCCACGTGGTGCACCTCGGGGATCACGGCGAGCTGGTCGCGCAGCTCCCGCCAGGCATCCTGCTTCAGCTTCAGCGTCACGTAGGCGGACGAGCGGAGCCCCGCCTTGATCGGGTCCACCAGCGCCGTGAACTTGGACAGCACCCCTTCAGAAGTGAGCCGGCCGATGCGCGTGTAGGCGTGCGCCCGGGAGATGTGCACATTCTCCGCCACCTGGGTGACGGACATCCGGCCGTCCCGGGTCAGCTCGGCAATGATCCTGCGGTCGATCTCGTCCAGCGGAACGGGTTCCGTCCCGGCATCCCTGGCTGCCACTTGCTCCACGGCCCCCGTCAGTAATCCGGCCCACACTTACAATTCGTCTTCCAGTGTAGGCAGAATCGGGCACGATCGTTGCAGTTCACGGGATGCCGGATGCGAAAACCCGGCCAAAGGCCCGGCTACAGAGACTTGCGGCTATTGGCATCCTGCAGCTGCGACGCGGTGCGGAGGAAGTCGCAGTCACTGGGGGAGAGGGAACTTTCCCCGTGCCTGTCCTGTTCAACCTGCACCCCGGTGGCCTTGGTGATCGCCGCCACGACGGTCCGGGGAAGGATCCTGCATCCGGGATTGTCCACCAGCCACTGCCGCGTTTCCGGTTCGAGCCGGTCCCACAACTTCTCAATGTCCATTACAGTTGCCCCCACTTTTTGTAATTCCTCGGTGTAAGAGATGCCGCCCTGCCCACAGCGGTTCCGGGGCAGAAAGGACTGCACTGTCCCTCCGCACCCTGCGCACCTTCCGAGTGTGGTCCCGCATGAAGGAGAGGTCAAGGGACTTTTGGCACGGGCTATCAGCACCGGACCTGGTCGAGGAAAGAGCGTGGTCACCGGGGCCCGGCGGCCCCGGCTTCCATTTTGTCCACGCACCCTGTCAGTAATCTGGCTCACACTTACAATTTGTCTCCCACAGCAGGCAGAATCGCGCAGCTTCTCCACGATTCCTCCGGGAGCTGGATACGAAACCTGCCCGGGGCGGATACTGGGAAGGAATAGTGGCAACAGAAGGACGGAACAATGACGATCTCCGCAGACCACACCGCGCCGGAACACACCGGCACGGCGCCCGCCGGGAACGACCTCTCGGAAACGGCCAAGAAGTTCGGCATCAGCGCCGAGGACTACATGCTCCCGGCCCGGCACCAGATCCAGATGGTGGACCCGGCCGGGCGGCTCCTGCCGGACAGTGAGCAGGGCACCGAACCCGGCCACGAATACCCCCTGCCCGGCGACGGCGAACTGCTGGCAGCGTACGAACAGCTCGTCGTCGGCCGCCGCGTCAATGACCAGAACTCCGCGCTGGTCCGGCAGGGCCGCATGGCCGTCTACCCGTCCAGCCACGGCCAGGAAGCCTGCCAGGTGGCCGCCGCCCTCTGCCTCTCCGACGGCGACTGGATGTTCCCCACCTACCGCGACGCCGTCGCCGTCATGACCCGCGGCGTGGACCCCGTGCAGGTGATGACCATCTTCCGCGGCGACTGGCACAGCGGGTTCAACCCCCTCCAGCACAAGGTGGGCATCCAGTGCACCCCGCTCACCACCCAGCTGCTGCACGCCGTGGGCGTGGCCCACGCCGCCAAGCTCCGCGGCGAGGACACCGTGGTGCTGGCCATGTGCGGCGACGGCGCCACCAGCGAAGGCGACTTCCACGAGGCCCTGAACTTCGCCGCCGTCTTCCACCTGCCCGTCATCTTCTTCGTTCAGAACAACAAGTACGCCATCTCGGTGCCGCTGGCGCACCAGTCCGTGGCGCCGTCGCTCGCGCACAAGGCCGTGGGCTACGGCATGGCCGGCGAACGCGTGGACGGCAACGACGTCGTGGCCCTCCTCGCCGTCCTGGACCGCGCCGTGAAACTGGCCCGCGAAGGCTCCGGCCCCCTGCTGGTGGAAGCCAACACCTACCGCATGCAGGCCCACACCAACGCCGACGACGACACCCGCTACCGCGAAAGCAGCGAGGTTGCGGAATGGCGCGCCAAGGACCCGGTGAACCGGATGCGGACCTACCTGACGGACCGCGGCCTGCTGGACCCCTCCGTGGAAGCGCGCATCGCCGGGCACGCCGAAGCCGTGGCCACGCAGCTGCGCGACGGCCTCAGCGAGGACGTCCCCGTGGACCCGCAGGAGCTCTTCCGCCACGTCTTCGAAAAGTCCACGCCCCAGCTGAGGGAACAGTCCGCCCTGCTCGCCGACGAACTCGCCCGCGACGCAGCATCATCACAGGAGGCCGGCAAGTGAGCCCCACCATCACCACCTCGTCCGAGGCCAACGGCAACGTCAGCGCCGCCACCGCCCGGGCAGCAGCCTCCGCCGCCGCCACCGCGGAAGCCGCGGGACCGCAGCCGGTCACCATGGCCAAGGCCCTCAACACCGCCCTGGCCGACGCCATGCACGCCGATCCGTCCGTGCTGGTGTTCGGCGAGGACGTGGGCATGCTGGGCGGGGTGTTCCGCATCACCGACGGGCTCACCGCCACCTTCGGGGAGCAGCGCTGCTTCGACACCCCGCTGGCCGAGTCCGGCATCGTGGGCATGGCCGTGGGCATGGCCATCAACGGGATGCGCCCGGTGATCGAGATGCAGTTCGACGCGTTCGCCTACCCGGCCTTCGAGCAGATCGTCAGCCACGTGGCCAAGATGCACAACCGCACCAAGGGCGCCGTGAAGCTGCCCATGGTGATCCGGGTGCCCTACGGCGGCGGCATCGGGGGAGTGGAGCACCACTGCGACTCCTCCGAGTCCTACTACGCCCACACCGCTGGCCTGAAGGTGTTCACCCCGGCCACCGTGGCGGACGGGTACCGGATGCTCCGCGAGGCCATCGACTCCGATGATCCCGTGATGTTCATGGAGCCCAAGAAGCTCTACTGGTCCAAGGACCTGGTGGACCTGGACGAGCTCCGCCGCCTTCACGCGGAAGGCACGACGGCGGGACGCACCACCGAAGGCCGCGCCGCCGTCGCGCGTCCCGGCACGGACGCCACGCTGATCGCCTACGGGCCCTCCGTCCCCACCGCGCTCGCCGCCGCAGAGGCCGCAGCGCTGGAAGGGCGCTCGCTGGAAGTCATCGACGTGCGCACCATTGTCCCGTTCGACGACGAGACGGTCAGCGCGTCGGTGCGGAAGACCGGCCGGGCCGTGGTGATTGCCGAAGCCCACGGCTTCGCGTCCGTGTCCTCCGAGATCGTGGCCCGGGTGCAGGAGCGCTGCTTCCACCACCTGGCCGCCCCCATCCGCCGCGTCACCGGGTTCGACATCCCGTACCCGGCGCCCAAGCTTGAGAAGTACTACCTGCCCGGCGTGGACCGCATCCTCGACGCCGTCGACGACCTTCAGTGGGAGAACTGACCATGAGTGAAACGCGTGTGTTTTTGTTGCCGGACCTGGGTGAGGGCCTCACCGAAGCCGAGCTGGTGTCCTGGCACGTTGCTGTTGGTGACGAGATTTCCGTGGACCAGCCGATTGCCGAGGTGGAGACTGCGAAGTCCACGGTTGAGGTGCCCTCCCCGTACGCCGGGATCGTCGCTGAGCTGCACGGGCAGCCGGGCGAGACGCTGGACGTGGGGAAGCCGCTGATCTCGGTGACGCCTGTCTCCGTGGCTGGCACCGCCGCGGATGATGCCGCCCCCGCCGGGCCTGCCGGGCCGGTGGTGGAGCCTGCGGAAACCGAGCTGGGCGAGCCTGCGGCGGAGCCCGCCAAAGCCCACCCGGAAGCGGAGGCGTACCGCGAGGAGGAGAAGGCCGGGTCCGGCAACGTGCTGATCGGCTACGGAACCCCGGGCGGACACGGCGTTGCCCGGCGCACCCGCGCCCGCAGGTCGTCCGTTGCCTTGGCTGAGCCTGTCGACACCAAGCCCGCCGAAACTCCTACCGAGGACGATCTCTCCCTGCTGCGCACCCGCGTCCCCGGCAAACTGGGAGCCGTCATTTCCCCGCTGGTGCGGCGGATGGCCCGGGAGCACGGCGTGGACCTCGGCGAGCTCCCCGGCTCGGGCGAGGGCGGACTGATCATGCGCCGCGACGTGGAGAAGGCCATCCATGCCCCGGTGGTTGAGCCTGCCGAAACCAGGCCCGTCGAGACCAAGCCTGCCGAACCTGCAGCGGCTCCGGAGGGCGTCGACGCCCGGACCGGGCTGCCCATCGCTGCCCGGACGCCGGTCAGGGGCGTGCGCAAGGCCGTCGCGGCCAACATGGCGCGCAGCCGTTCCGAAATCCCCGAGGCGACCGTCTGGGTGGACGTCGACGCCACCGGTCTGTCGGAGCTTCGCGAAGGGCTCAAGGCCGGCGGCTCCCAGGTGCCGGGCCTGCTCGCGTTCATCGCGCGATTTGTCACAGCCGGGCTAAAAAAGTACCCGGAGCTGAACACGCGGATCGAGACTGCGTCCGATGGGTCCCAGGAGATTGTCTCGTTCGACGGCGTCAACCTCGGCATCGCCGCCCAGACCGACCGCGGCCTGGTGGTCCCGTCCGTCCGCGCCGCCGAGAAGCTGACCGCACGCGAACTGGACGCCGAGATCCGCCGGCTCACCGACGTCGCACGCCAGGGCAAGGCGACCCCCACCGAGCTCGGCAGCGGCACCTTCACGCTCAACAACTACGGCGTGTTCGGCGTGGACGGCTCGGCGGCAATCATCAACCACCCCGAGGTGGCCATCCTGGGCGTCGGCCGGATCATCGACAAGCCGTGGGTGGTGAACGGCGAGCTGGCCGTCCGCAAGGTCACCGAGCTGACCCTGACCTTCGACCACCGGGTCTGCGACGGCGGCACGGCCGCCGGCTTCCTCCGCTTCGTGGCCGACGCAATCGAAAACCCAACCACCCTCCTCGCGGACATGTAGCCCACATCGAGGAGACGTAGGACTCCCACGGAGTGGCTGCCCTACGTCTCCTTCAGTAGTGGGCGTTTATTTTAGGGAGCCTCCTTAGAGTGGTAACCACTCGTTAGCCGAAGACAACGACACTTAACCGGTCTTATTGACCCCTTATCATTGGGGCTAGGTCTCAACAGGGGGAATCTATGTCTTCAACCAGTACGGGCATTCGGCATGCCACAAATTCGAAGCCAAAGAAGGGTCATGGATTGCGCCCTGACATTCAGGGCTTGCGTGCCCTGGCTGTCTCGGCTGTCATCGCTGACCATACCTTTGCTTACCCGCATGGTGGGTTTGTGGGCGTCGATGTCTTCTTCGTCATCTCGGGCTTCCTGATCACCGGATTGCTCCTGCGCGAGCATGAGAGGTCCGGGGGGATCTCGTTCGCGGACTTCTATCGGAAGCGCGCACGCCGCATCCTGCCGCTTGCCGTTCTGGTCCTCATAGCGACCGTGGGCGCGTCGTGGGCCGTGTTCAATAGCGGCCGGGCCATGAAGATCACCGAGGATGGGCTATGGTCGCTCGTGTTCGGGACGAACTGGCACCTTGCCTTGGTCGGCACCGACTACATGCAGGCGGGTGGTGCGGTCTCGCCGCTCCAGCACTTCTGGTCCCTCGCGGTGGAGGAACAGTTCTACGTCGTCTGGCCGTGGCTCATTGTCCTTGTCTTGGGCGCTGCTGTGAAGGCCGGGTGGTCGAAGGGCCTGTCCCGCATCGCGCTCACCGCAACGATGGTGGCCTTGACGGTTGCTGCATTCGCGTTTGCGATGTGGGAGACGGCGAACAACCCAACAGTTGCGTACTTCTCGACGTTCTCCCGCGCATGGGAGTTGGGCATTGGTGCCGTCCTGGCTGCCTCTGCCGGCGCCCTGGCGAAGCTACCGCAAGCGGTCCGCCCGGCGCTCGCGTATGTGGGCTTGGCTGGTATCGTCTGGTCGATCTTCGCGGTCACTCCGGAGATGCCTTTCCCTGCGCCGTGGGCCGTTGTGCCGGTGCTTGCGACGGCGATGGTCATTGGTGCAGGCGTGGGCGGTGAGGCCCGCTTCCTGGCTCCGCTGACGAACCCGGTGTCACGGTACATCGGCGACATCTCGTACTCGCTTTACCTGTGGCACTTCCCGGTCATCGTCCTGTTCGGCGCGATTCTCCCAGTTGAGGGGCCGCTCCTGTTCGGAGCAATAATCGCTGCCGCAGGCGGCTTGTCGGTCTTGTCTTACCACCTGCTGGAAGACCCGATCAGGAAGTCCGGCTGGTTGGAGCCGAAGGGCAAGCGGTCACCGTCACCGGACGCCAAGGAGAAAGCCGCCATCGGTGGGCTCGTCGCTCTCGCGCTTGTGACCACCTGTGTTGCCGGAGCTGCACTGGCGCAGGATGCAAGCCATCGAAACGCTCAGCCTGTCGCCATTCCCGTGCCCTTGGCAACGACAGGCAAGGATGCGCCGAAGACCCCGGAGAGTGAGCACACGGCGCAGATCAATGCCGCCCTCGCCCAGACAGCGTGGCCGGACCTCAACCCCTCGATAGACAACTTGGGTCAGAATGCCAAAGCCAGCGAGTGGGTGAAGGACGGCTGCCTCGGCGGCGACTCGAATAGCCTTGAGGCGGATATCGCCAAAGCCCAGACATGCGTGTATGGCGATGCGTCTGCATCGAAGACCGCCATCGTGATTGGTGACTCCATCGGCATCAGCTACGTCCCAGCTGTCCGGGCCGCGCTGGAACCCAAGGGTTACAAGGTGATGGTCTACACAATGCAGCAGTGCCCGGCCGTCACGGTCAGTGTTTTCCGGGGCGACAAGTCGGAGCACCCCCGCTGCGATCCGTTCCGGCAGTGGGCTCTTGACCAGGTGAAGGCGGTCAAGCCTGACATGGTGATCCTGTCCAGCTCAGAGGACGCGAGCATGCGCCTTGTTTCCAAAGCTGAAGGTACGGCTGTGGTGAGTGAGTGGATCGCGGGCACCAAGGAAACCCTGACTAGTGTGGCCGGTGCAGCCAAGCGCGTAGTTCTGCTGGATCCGCCGCCGGGTGGTAAGGCGTTGCAGGAGTGCGCCACTCGGGTGAGTAAGCCCGGTGACTGCGTGACCTCCCCGGACAACCGCTACGGCGAACTGTACGGTGCGGTGCGTGACGCGGCAGCCGCGGTCCCGGAGGCCAAGGCTGAAGTGATCCGCACCCGTGACTGGTTCTGTTCCGGGAACTTCTGCCCCGGTTTCGTCGGGACCACTCCCGTTTACGCGGACCAGGGCCACATGACGCCGAACTATGCAACGACACTCGCGCCGATCCTCGCCACGGCGCTGAAACTCTAGAGACGCAAAAATGGACCCCCTCATGTCGAGGGGGTCCATTTTGTTTATCGAGCCAGGGCCGAGTTGATGTCCACGGAGCGCCAGAGCCGGTACACGGCAACTGACTTCCACACTTCCCCGGCAGTTACCGTGGCGACGGGGCCAAGCGCACCCTGCCGGGTGGTGTACGCCTTGGACAGGTTGCCAAGGTTCACGTTCGTCGGAACACGGTCTTCGATGGCTGCGTAGATGTCCTGGGAGTTCTCGCCCCAGTTGCCCACAGCCTTTTCGAGGTCCGGCAGGTGCAGGAGCGCCCCGATGGTCCCGGCAGGTTCCCACATATAGATCGTGTCCGAGGGAATCTTGCCGTAGTCGGTTCCGGCGTTCGCCGTCAGTGCGTAGTCGGTGACGGCATAGGTCAAGGACCTACCGTGAAGGTGTCCCCGTTGACCGGAAACATCGCCGGGTAGGACCGCTTGACCTTCGCCCCAGTGACAGCCCACACACAGGACCACTCAACTACCATGCCCGCCGAGCCGAAACGGTAGGTCACCGTCACATCCGCCTGCTTCACGGCCACCGCGTCAGGGTGGTACAGCTCTGACTTGCGGACCACCGTAACGGCGCCGTAGCGCCGTTCAGCGTTCGCCAGGATACCTTCCTCGTTGTCCACGAAAACGCGGAAGGAGGTTTGCTTGTCGTAGCCGTGGACGTTGCCGATGAACTGGTAGTGGACCCATTCGTGGCGCAGTCGTGAGCGTACTCATATGCGGAGTCGAACTGTGAAAGCGTGCGAGTGCCCGGAAGTAGCTCAGCAGTTGCCGTAGTTACGGTCGTCACTGCTGACCTTGGACCCGCTGGGCTACCTGATACTTTGTGGCGCTCACACGCGTAACGGTGGTGTCGGTTGTGGGCTGGGAGAGGCTAAGGAGGTGGTCGCGCTTGCGGCCAGCGGTAGCGTCTGGTCCTGTTGTCAAGGGGTTCTCTCTTTAGTATCCGATCGGCATGTTGCCGACCCATTTGCTGTAGTTCGCTTGGCGTCCGTCCGATGAGACGATCCAGAGTTTCACGCGTGCCATTAAGCCGAGTGCCGTGATCGCGCCCCGACTGGTGGTGTCGATGGTGTCTTCCCAGATGACGTTGAACGTGTAGCCGTCTACGGTTGCGAGTACCTTTGATTTGCCCGTGGAAAGTTCCGGAGCGAACGGGAACAGCGCGGGGGCGTCGTCCCCGGCCCTTTGTGCGCGGAACGGTAGGTGGCCCAGCCACGTCAGTGACGTGGCGTTGTCGAGCCGGTAGGCAATCTCGGGAGTGTATATTCCGGCGTCTTTCCCTGCGGTGCGGGGGATGCGGAGAACACCGTTAGGCTGACCGTCCGAGGCGAACATGACACAGTTGGGCAGCGCCAGGATGCCGACTGCCTGAAAATCGCCCTGTGATGCGGTCGTGGACTGCGCTACTGACCAGTTCGCGCCGAGGTTGTCGGAGTAGATGATCGCTGAGGTGTCGTCTCCGTAGGTCACCCAGATACGGTCCCAGTAGGGGTCGTAGCAGCTGCCGTGGAGGTGGTTACCGGTGCCGGTGCCGAGGTCGTAGATTGTCTTCCATGTCTGCCCGTAGTCGAGGGACATGTAAACGTAGCGGGCATTTCCGCTGCCGCCCGGCTTCGGGCCGTACTCGTTGACCAGCACAATGTTTTTGTGGACGCTGAAAGACCACGAGTTGGAGAAGTATACGCCGGGTGATGCTGCGGTCTTGGTCTTCTTCCACGTCGCGGTCTGTGGGTTGGCCCGAAACCCGGTGGATACCCACAGTTCGGCCAGCGTGTTGACGCCTCCTGAGCTGACCAAGACTTCGCCGTTGTCGAAGTCGCGGACGGCGATGATGTCCTTAATGAGTTTCAGGCCGGGAACGTCGATCCATGTGGCGCCGTCGTCGTCGGTGTAGCGGAGGGTGGTCCGGTATGCGGCGAAGATGCGGGTGCGGGTGGTGTCCATCCAGCAAGCCGTCCTACCGCCGTCGTCTACCGGCGTTGCGCTGAGCGCCGATGTTGCCTGCGCTCTGACCGGTTTCGTGGCATAAGTGGCATTCATTGCCGTTGCCGCCAGCGTATGAGGATCTGGTCCGCACGCGAAGAACGCTTTGTGCTGGAGGTCCGGAGATCCGTCGGCTCACCGACGTCGCGCGCCAGGGCAAGGCGACCCCCACCGAGCTTGGCAGCGGCACCTTCACGCTCAACAACTACGGTGTGTTCGGGGTGGACGGCTCCGCGGCAATCATCAACCACCCCGAGGTGGCCATCCTGGGCGTCGGCCGGATCATCGACAAGCCGTGGGTGGTGGACGGCGAGCTGGCCGTCCGCAAGGTCACCGAGCTGACCCTGACCTTCGACCACCGGGTCTGCGACGGCGGCACGGCAGCCGGCTTCCTCCGCTTCGTGGCCGACACGATCGAAAACCCAACCACCCTCCTCGCCGACGTCTAACCCCCCACCCGACGCTCTCTCACTTGACGTCGGTTAAATTCCAACCGTCTCTCACTTGATGTGGGTGTAACCTAAACCTTCTCTCACTTGATGTGGGTTCAACCCAAACCTTCTCTCACTCGATGCGGGGACCAGCCTCGAAAAGGCAAAGCGAACGACGGCGGCCGCGTGCCGCCGTCGTTCGTGTTCCGTGCAAAGGGCCAAGGACCGCCAGTTCGGCAGCCGATGCGTGCAGGTCCCCCCTACTTCTTATTCAAGCCCCCTATTTCGCCTTTAGTGCTTCACAAGCCCGGAATCAGCGGACTAACATCCTGCCATCTGGTGATCGTCATTCAGTCGATACAGAAGCCGAACTTACTCACTAAGTAAGAAATTATGCGGAGATAACCCCGGCACTTTGCGCCGCGCCCGCAATCCGTCTGCGGAGTCACCTAATGTGGCTGCCGCGGATGCTGAACATTCAACGCCGAGTATCAGCATGGTCCATTGCGCGCATTTGTTTTGAATATATCTTCCCCCTGCGCGCCCACCTGAATTCTTGAATGGAGTTTCCGATGAAGAAACTGCTAGTCCTGTGCGCCCTGTTCTTTGCCTTTTTTGCCAGTGCCAGCCCCGCTACTGCTGCCCCGGGTGGTGACGTCCTCCTGGATGTGACCTTCAAGGCCAACCAGCTTTGCAAGTACCCGGTGCAGTTGGTGGTTACCGGTAAATCAAAGTTTGTTGACCTTCCCGGCGACCGATTCTTCATAGCATCTCCGGGGCAGGAGGTAACCATCACCAACCTGAAGACTGGAGAGGAAGCAACCTTTCTCATTACGGGCAGCACGCATGCACAGGTAGAGGCTGACGGCACAACGGAAGTCACCGTGACCGGATTGAACGTGGTGCTTAATCCGCGGGAGTCAAACTCAGAATTGCCGGGAATCTATCTGTTGGAGGGAAACTTCAATTTTGCCCTCAAAGCGGATGGGACTGAAGAAAGAGTGTTCAGCGGTACTGGAGATGTAACGGACATCTGCGCACTGCTGGCATAAAACCAGGCCAACGGCCCTCCCTACGGCGCCGCCTGGAGGGCCAGCGGTGGTGATCGCACGGGGCAGCAGGGCTCGGGAGGCGCAGGGGCCGACGGCTTCTTTGCGAATCGACGCTGATCCGCCGCCTCCGCCATCGGCCCCGGTCTGTTTTTCAACACTTTGGACCCGGCGGCTCAAGAACAGGCGGGCATTGCGTCAAGAATTCCTCAAGACTGCACCGACACCGCAGCGGCCCCTGCGGTCCCGAGGGGGATGACGTGCGGGCGGCCTTCCGTGGGTTCGGGCACCACATGCGCGTCCAGGCCGAACACCTCCAGCAGGCGGGCCGGCGTGATGACCTCTGCGGGGGTTCCCTGCGCCATGACGGCGCCGTCCTTCATGGCAATGATGTGGTCCGAGTACCGGGCCGCGAGCGAGATGTCGTGCAGGACCATCACCACTGTGCGCCGGTGGTCGCGGTTCAGCCTGCGGACGAGTTCCAGCACGTCCACCTGGTGCGCCAGGTCCAGGTAGGTGGTGGGTTCATCCAGGAGCAGGATCCCCGTTTCCTGCGCCAGGGTCATCGAGATCCAGGCGCGCTGCCGCTGCCCGCCGGAGAGGTCGTCCAGCGGTGTATCGGCCAGCTCCAGGATGTCGGTGGCAGCCAGGGCCGCCTCCACCACTGACTCATCGGACGCCGAAAACTGCTGGTACCACTTCTGCCGGGGGTGCCTGCCCCGGGACACGAGGTCCGCCACCGTGAGCCCCGACGGCGCCGTGGGCGTCTGCGGCAGCAGGCTGATCCGGGTGGCAATATGGCGGGTGGAATGCTGCCTCAGCGGGGCGCCGTCGAGGAACACCTCGCCGCCCCGCGGCGCCAGGAGCCTGCCCAGCCCCCGCAGCAGCGTGGACTTGCCGCAGCCGTTCGGGCCGATGATCGAGGTGACCTGCGCGTTGGGGATCTCAAGCGAGAGGTTGCTGATGATGTTGGCCCCCTCGTAGCCGAGGCTGAGGCCGCTGGCGCGGAGGCCCTCCTGCTGCTCTGTGGACGTGTTCAACTCAGCCTCCGCTGGTACTTGAGGATCAGGTGGATCAGGAAAGGCGCGCCCACCACGGCCGTGGCCACGCCCACGGGCAGGGGAGCGGCAAGGACGTTCGCGGACACCGTGTCAGCCGCGAGCACGAAAATGGCGCCCACCAGGGCGGACACGCCAACGGGCGGAACCACCGTGGCGGCCAGGGCGCGGGCAATCCGTGGGCTGGCCAGCGCGACGAATGCCACCGGCCCGGCTGCCACCGTGGCCACCGAGGCGAGCAGGACGGCGATGGTGAGGACAACCAGCCGGACGGTGCCGATGCGGGCGCCGAGCCCGACGGCGGTGTCCTCACCCAGGCTGGTCAGCAGCAGCCACCTGCCGCAGGCCATGGCCGCCACGAGCAGCACGGCCGCGCTAAGCGCCAAGGGCTGCACGGTCTCCCACTCCTTCCCGTTCAGGGAACCCATCATCCAGGTGAGGGCCTGGGCGGCACTGGTCACGTCGCCCAGCGTGAGGATCCAGGTGGTGAGGCTTGCCGCCAGGCCGGAGATTCCCAGCCCGGCCAGCACCAGCCGGTAGCTGTCCAGGCCCCGCCGGTACGAGAGCACGTACACGGCGATGCCGCTGAGGATGCCCGCACCGAAGGCCGCCGCCGGCATGCCCACCGTTGCCGCCACGCCGCTGAGGCCGGCATGCCCGCCGCCGGCGATCACCAGCACGCTGACGGCGCCCAGGGATGCCCCCGCCGTCACGCCCAGCAGGTCCGGGCTGGCCAGCGGGTTGCGTGCCACCGTTTGGGTGATGGCGCCTGCCGCCGCAAGGCAGGCACCGACGACGACGGCGGCAACCATGCGGGGTGCGCGGAACTCCGTCACGGCAAGGTGGATGCGGGCATTGGAGTCATCGCCGAGCAGGGCCCGCAGGACATCCGGGTATGCCAGGGGAGTGCCGCCGAAGGCGACGTGCAGCGCCATGGCCGCCACGGTGCCGAGGACGAGCAGCCCCGCAACAACCATGGCGCGGACGTTGACGCGGACGGATACCGGCCCGGCGCGCAGCGCCCTGATGCCGGTGGCACCCGGGCCGGGCTTGTGGGGCTGTGTTTCCTGCAGGACGGTCATAGCGTAGCCAGCCTCCGGCGCCGTGCCAGGTAGACGAAGAACGGGGCGCCCGCCACGGCCAGGACCACGGCGACGGACAGTTCCCCGGGGCGGGCGATGAGCCGGCCCGCCGTGTCCGCAAGGAGCACCAGGGTTGCCCCGGTGAACAGGGACAACGGAACGAGCCACCGGTAGTCCGGGCCCGTGATGGCGCGGGTGAGGTGGGGGACCAGCAGTCCAGCGAAGGCGATGGGGCCGGCCAGCGTGACGGCGGTCCCGGCCAGCAGGGTGACGGCGCCGATCCCCACCGCCCGGGCGCGCAGCACGGAGATGCCCAGGGAAACTGCGGTGTCTGATCCCAGGGCGAGGGCGTTCAGGGCGCGGATGTTCGCCAGGGCCAGCGCCACCCCGGCGACGATGAACGGCCAGACCAGGTCAAGGGCGCCTGAGCGCCCCGCCAGGGATCCCACCTGCCAGAACCGCAGGGTGTCCAGCGCCTGGTCGTTGAGCAGCACGATTCCCGCCACCAGCCCGGAACACAGGGCGGTGACGGCGGCGCCGGCCAGGACCAGGGTGACCGGGGTGGCGCCATAGCGGGCCGCCGAACCGATCATGAACACCAGGACACTCGCCGCCAGCGCTCCGGCGAAGGCCAGTCCCGCCTGGGTAAGGGCGGGGAGCTCGCCTGCAACCGCCGTCGCGGCAACAATGGCCAAGGCCGCGCCCTGGTTGATGCCGAGCAGGCCGGGGTCCGCCACCGGATTGCGGGTGTGCCCCTGCACCAGGGTCCCGGCGAGGCCCAGGCAGATCCCGGCGCAGACGCCCAGTACGGTCCGGGGCCAGCGCAGTTCACGGACGGTCACGTCCATCACGTCCCCGGTAGGGGTGAAGACCGCGTGCCAGACCTCCTGCAGGGATGAGGGCTGGCCGCCGATGCACAGGCTGAGTACACAGGCCGCGAACAAGGCGAGGGCCGAAGCCATAAGCCACGCCGTGCGGTTTCGGGGCGGCTTCCTGCCGGGGACGCCTGCGGGGCCGGCGGAGGGATGCGCCTCCCGGGCCACGGGCGGCCCCGGCGCCGGTCCAGCATTAAGCGTTTTCACATGCGGCTTTCTATTACGTCACGGGTTTGTGAGCTAATCCCCGAAGTCCTGCTACAGTCTACGGCAGGCACAGGTAAGCCTTACCTAACGCCCCGCATCCCCCGTAATCTTTCGAAGGCATCCCCGTGAACATTCGCATCACCCGGCAGCTCACCGCTGCCGCCGCAGGTCTGGTGCTCCTGGCCACCGCCGGCTGCGCCTCCCCGGCAGCCAGCACCAGCAGCATCACCTCCACCGCTGCGGAAGCGGCCGGCTTCCCGCTGACCATGGACCACACCATGGGTTCCACCACCATCGAATCCGCCCCCAAGCGCGTCGTTGCGCTGGACCCCAGCTACATCGACGCAGCCCTCCTGCTCGAGGCTGACCTGGTGGGCTACGTGCAGTACCGGCAGGACCCCAAAGCGCCTTTCGCCCCTTACCTCGGCGACGTCGCCGAGGCCACCAAGGACTCCGTGAACGTGGGGACCCTGGCCGAACCCAACCTGGAAAAAATCCTCGAACTGCAGCCGGACCTGATCGTTTCCGCGAAGGTCCGCCACGAGGCCCTGTACACGCAGCTGTCCAAGATCGCGCCCACCATCTTCTCCGTGAGCACCGGCCCCACCTGGAAGGAAAACGTCGTCTTCCTCGGCGAGGCCCTGGGCAAGAAGGCCAAGGCCGAGGAACTGGTCAAGGCCTATGAGGACCGTGCCGCCAAGGTCGGCGCTGAGATCCTGGCCAAGAAACCGGACGCCACCTACTCCCTGGTCCGGTTCACCGGCGGCGACACCGCCCGCCTGTACTCCTCCAAATCCTTCATCGGCGAGATCATGGCCGACATGAACATTCCGCGTCCCAAGGACCAGCCGGACAGCGAGAAGGAAATCTTCGTGCCGCTGTCCGCGGAGCAGATCCTGCAGGGTGACGCCGGCCTGGTCATGGTCAGTGCCTTCACCCCGGCCGGAGCCGAAGGGGACAAGGCCCGCGCCCAGCGGGAGGCCTTCACGTCCAACCCGCTGTGGCAGCGGCTCCAGGGCGAGGTCATCAATGTGGACGACGCCACGTTCCTGGCCTCGGTCAGCATCCAGGGTGCCCACGCGGTGATCACCGATCTGGCCAAGCACTACGGCGTGGACCCGCAGCTGCCCTAATGCTGCGGACGGCTGCTTCACCACCGGTTTCCCGGCACCCTGTCAGGGTCTTCGAGGCAGTAGTGGCGGAAGTGCGGGACCTGGGCCCGCACTTCCGCCGCATCACCCTGGCCGGCCCGGCACTGCGGGACTTCGGAGTGCCCGGCCCCACCCTGGACCTCCGCGTCAAGCTGATCCTGCCCGCCCCGGGTCACCCCCTCACACCCCCCGGTGCCCCTGATGGCACCCTCCAGCCGGGCTGGTACCAGGCCTGGCTCCGGCAGGAGCAGCCAGGCCGGGGCTTCATCCGCAGCTACACCGTCCGTGCCCTCCGCCAGAGCCCCGCCGGGCCGCACATCGACATCGACGTTGTGCTCCATGACGGCCCCGCCGCCCACGCAGGGCCCGGTTCGGCCTGGGCGCTGAACGCCGTACCCGGGCAGCCGGCATGTTTCGTTGGACCCGACGCCGCCGCGGTCACCGCCGCCACGCCCCTGCCGGAGGCCGGCATCAACTGGAAACCGGGCAGTGCCCGGCACGTCCTGCTCGCCGGCGACGAAACCGCCGTCCCGGCCATCAGCTCCATCCTTGAGGCCCTTCCCGAACACCTCTCCGGAAACGCCTACCTGGAAGTCCCTGATGCCCGCGGCGTCCTCCCGATCACTACCCGCAGCGGCGTGGGGGTCACATGGCTGGACCGCGACAGCGGCGCCGTCCCCCGGGGCCGGCGCCTGGAGCAGGCCGTCGGGGACGCCGTCGCCCGTAACGGCGTCGGCCCGGGCACCTACGCCTGGGTGGGCGCCGAAACGGGAACCGTCGGGGCCCTTCGCCGCTGCCTTGTTGGCGCCGGGCTTGATCCCCGAACGTCAGAGTTCCGCGGCTACTGGAGCCGGGGCAAGGCAGGCTCCGGGGCCAACGGCATTCCGCTGGCAGCTACCTAAACAGGTACCCGGGCGGGAGTTGAATCCCAAATATGAGTACTCGGTACTCGTGACCGGCTGCGGCGTCGCACCTAGGCTGGACGGAAGGGGATCAGACCGGGGCGCTGCGTTCTTGCCCGCAGTCCCCTGCGGACCACGCTGGGAGGACACATGGCAAACAGGCCCCGCAACGGCCTTTTCGCCTGGATGGGTGCGCCACGGACGCCGCGGCGTCCTGTCCCTGAGGACGGAACGTCACCGGCGGAGTCGATCAGGCAGCCCGCGCGGACCGGCGGCGCCGTCCTGATGATAGTTTCCCTGGCGCTCACAATCGGCTCGCTCAGCGTTGCCGCGAATACCCCTGGACCCCAGCCTCCAGAAGGGAAAGACGCAGAGCCGGTGACCCAGGCGACTGGCTCGGCGCAGCCCGCTACGGGTGCTGCTTCCCCGGAGCCAACTACTTCTGATCCTGGGCCGCCGCAGCCAATTGCCGAGGCCGGCTCCCCGGAACCCACGGCGGAAACCGCATCCCCGGAGCCCGCCCAGGACGGCGGGTCCGGGCCGGCTGCCAATACCGAGTCCTCGCCCTCCCTTGAGGCCGTGCCGGTGGGCGACCTGCCCGGCTGGAGGCAGGTCTTTGTTGAGGATTTCACGGACGGGGACGTGCCCCTGGGCGGTTTTCCCGGCATCTACGGTTCGAGATGGACCGAGACCTACAAGGACGGCACGCCAGACACCCATGCCAAGACGCAAGAAAAGGCCGCCAGAACGTCCGGCTATTTTCCATCCAAGGTATTGAGCGTCCATGACGGCCTCCTGGATATGTACCTGCACTCGGAAAACGGCGTCTCCATGGGTGCGGCACCCTCCCCGAAATTCGACGGCGCCAGCCAGCCGCCGTACAACAGCCAGCTCTACGGGCGCTACTCGGTGCGTTTCAAGGCAGATGCCGTGCCGGGTTTCAAGGTGGCCTGGCTGCTCTGGCCCGTCAGTAAGCAGTGGCCGCAGGACGGGGAGGTCGATTTCCCGGAAGGGGACCTGTCCAAAGTCATCTATGCTGCCTTGCACGGCATCGGCCCGGACGGGCACACCTTCGACGTCTTCCGTCCCAACGTTCCGTTTACGGACTGGCATGTGGCAACCACCGAGTGGAGCCCCGGGCGCATCGAATTCTTCCTTGACGGCAAGTCCATCGGCGTTGCCACGTCAATGGTCCCGAACACGCCGATGCGATATATCCTGCAGACCGAGTCCTGCCTGACAGGCTGCCCGGCACCCGACGCCAGCGGCCACGTGTACGTCGACTGGGTGGCCATCTGGGCCAGGAACTAGGCACGGCCCGCCCGGGTTTTCCGGCAGGCCCGGCCACCGGCATGCGTGCGGGTCCCGGGAACTTCAAGGGCCGGTAGGTACAATCAACGCCTAGAGGAACGCACACTGCTTTGCCGGAGGTACGGAGAAACAATGTCGGAATGGCTCGAAGTCGGCGCGAACAACTATGTGCTGGTCACCGAAGGATCGCTGCTGAACACCGGACTGGTGGTGGGATCCGAGCGGGCCATGGTGATCGATACCGGCTGCGGCCCCCGGCAGGGCCAGGAAATCCTGGACGCGGTGCGGGACAAGACCCAGCTGCCGCTCGTCGTGGTCAACACCCACGCGCATTACGACCATTTCTTCGGCAACGCGGTGTTTGCGGAGGCCGGCGCCACCGAGTTCTGGGCGCACCAGAACTGCGCCACCGAAATCGAAGAGCGCGGAGACCTCCAGCGCCGCTTCGTGGGGACGCTCGAACCGGAGATGTCCACCGGGGAGGGCGAAAACGTGGAGCTCGTGGTCCCCAACGCCATCGTCAAGGACCGGCCGGTGCTGGTTGACCTCGGCGGCCTGACCGCCACCCTGTTCTACCTGGGCCGCGGCCACACGGACGGCGACCTGCTGGTGGGAACCCCCACCACGCTGTATGTGGGGGACCTGGTGGAGCAGGGCGCGCACCCATCCTTCGAGGACTCGTACCCGGAGGAGTGGGCGGACGTGCTCCGCCACATCTCGGCGCTCCGCCACCGCTACGAGTTCCTGATCCCCGGGCACGGGAAGCCGTGCAGCGACCAGTTCGTCAAGACCATGGCCCACACGCTGACCACCGCGGTCCGCCAGGCGCGCCAGTCCATCCGCGACACCCCGGACGACGCCACCAAGGCCATCCCGGTCCTGCCCTACGGGCCGGAACAGTCGCGCTGGTTCATCAAGCGGCTGCAGGAGACCCGCCGCGAGCACTAGCCAAAGTAGAACGTACGACGGCGGCCGCGTGCCGCCGTCGTTCGCCTTGTGTTTCGCAGGGCGGACCTTCCGCCTGGCAGCCCGGCGTTTTCCCATCCCGCCCCGCCTAGGATGTTCCTCATGAAGGTTGCCCGAGAGGCGAACTCCGCTGCCGTGGTGATAAACGCCGGGGCGCGCCTGGGAGCGGCGGCGCCCGAGCTGGCGGTGGACAACCTGCAGAGGGCCGGCCTGCCCGTTTCCTCCGTGCACCACGTGCTGTCCGGCGCGGAGCTGCCCGGAATCCTGGACCGGGTGGTTGCCGACGGGCATGACCTGGTGGTGGTTGGCGGCGGTGACGGAACGGTGTCCTGTGCCGCCGGCCGGCTCGCCGGGACCGGAATCGTGCTCGGCGTCCTGCCGCTGGGCACCGCCAACGACCTTGCCCGCACGCTGGAGATCCCGGGCGATCTTGCCGGCGCCTGCGCCGCGCTCGCCGGCGGCAAGGTGGTGGACATCGACCTGGGGCGGGCGAACGGCCAGCCCTTCCTGAACGTCGCGTCCGTTGGCCTGTCGGTCGGGGTCACCGAGACCCTCAGCCCCCGCCTGAAGCGGTACCTCGGTCCGGCCGCCTACGCCGTGGCAGCCGTGCGCGCCTACGCCCGCCACCGGCCGTTCCGGGCCCGGCTCGAGTTCCCGGAGGGGGACCATGACACGCTGGAGCTCGAGGACATGCTGCAGGTGGCGGTGGGCAACGGCCGGCACTACGGCGGCGGCAACACGGTCTCGCCGACGGCCGGGATTGATGACCACCTCCTGGATATCTACGCCATCCCCGGGGCGCCGCTCCGCGAGCACATGCGCATCGCACGGCTGCTGAAGGACGGCAGCTTTGTGGAGCGCCACGGCGTGCACCACCTGACCACCCGGCGGGTCCGGCTGGTCACCGAGCCGCCCATGCCGGTGAACCTCGACGGCGAGATCGCCACGGCCACGCCCGCCGACTTCACCATCGAGCGCAATGCCGTGCACGTTGTGGTGCCGGAGAGCAGCACCAGTGCGCGGTTCGATGGCTAGCGGGCCGCGCCGGCCGGCCGGCGGTGCCTTCGGGTCCGGGCGGGACTGGCTCAAGTACGGCGGACTTTTTGTGCTGGCCGTGCTGGCGTTCGGGGTGGCTGCCATTGCCCTGATGGGACCCCCGAACCCGGACGAAGCAGGCCCGGCGGCCGCAACACCTTCGGCCGCAACACCTTCGGCCGCCGCGCCGACAGTTACAGCTTCCGTGGCGCCGACACCCAGCGGTACCGCCGCGCCTGCAACGGGCGGAACGCCGGGAATTGAGCTGCCCGCCGAGCCCGTCCTGCTGATTCTCGGCGATTCGTACACGGCCGGGGTGGGGGCGGACCAGCCGGACCAGGGGTGGGCGTACCTGGTTGCCGCGGAGCTCGGCTACCCCGCCACAGTGGACGGCGCGGGCGGAACCGGGTTCGCCTGGGGCGGCGGGGCGCAGGACGACGGGGGTGAAGAGTACGAAGTCCGGCTGCGGAAGATCGCCGGCAATGCCGCCTTCGTGCCCAACGTCCTGGTGCTGCAGGGCGGACAGAACGACTCCGCCGTCGCCAATCCAGCTGAAGTGGAAGCCGCCACTGCCCAGACCATCGAGGCGGCCCGGAGGTTCTGGCCGGGTGTCCAGGTGGTGGTGCTCGGGCCGTCGGCTCCGCAGCCCCTGGCGGAGGGACTGCGCGGCGTGAACAAAGCCGTCCGCGCCGGTGCCGCGGCAGCGAACGCGCCCTTTATCGACGCCGTCGAGGGCAACTGGTTCACGGGCGCCAACAGTCCGGGCTTCGACGCCGATGGCGCCCACCCCAACACCGCCGGCCACGCCTACATCGCCGGGAAGTTCCTGGAGTCCTGGGCGGGCCTGACGCGGTAAGCCGGGCGGGTGCCCCGCGCTGAAGGCAGGAAGTACGACGGCGGCGCGTGCCGCCGTCGTACGCTTTGCCTGCGCGTCAGTTGCTGAGGGCGGGGATTTTCGCTTCGCGGATGATGGCGTCAGCGTAGCCCAGGGCGTAGCCGGTGGCATTCGGGTGGAAGCTCATGCCGCTGAAGGGGTCGGCCGGATCGAAAAAGAACCAGGAGCCGGGCAGGCCGACGCCGTGTCCCTCGAACTCGTCGGTGACACTGACGTAGACGGTTCCGGGGGACTTCTTGGCCGCGTCCTTGATGGCCTTGTTCAGGGTGTCCGTGCCTTTGTTGAAGACCTTCGCCGCTTCGTTGGTGATGTAGCCGTTGGCCCCGACTTCCGGGGAGAACAGGTGCGGATAGCCCAGTGCCACGATTCTGGCATTCGGTGCCTGGGCGCGGATGGCTGCGTAGGCAGTGGTCAGGGCCGGGAGGACAACGGTCTGGGCAACGGCTTCCGCGGCCTTCACCTCCGCCGCGCAAACCTCCAGGGGGCGCAGCATGCAGGCCCCGAGCAGGTTCCCGAACCCGACGTCGTTCCCTCCGGCGGTGATGGTCACCAGGTCCGTTTCCGCGTTCAGGACGCCGGCGGCGGATGCCACCTGGACCTGCAGGGGCACCATGGCGGCGGTCCAGCCCGCGCAGGCTGCGTTGGCCGTGAGCTGCACGTGGTCCTGGGTGTCCAGCACATCGGCGTAGCCAGGCGATGACTGGTAGCACGGCTGCAGCTCGGCGGGGTAGAGGGGAGAGACGGTGACAGACGGGGAAGCGCCGATGCCGGAGGTGTAGGAATCCCCCAGGGCGACGTAGTCCAGGGGCGCCGCGTCCTGGGCGGCTGCCGGCGCAGCGACGGAGCCGGCCAGCAGTCCGGCGATGACGGCGGCCAGCAGACCCATGCGCCCCGCACTGCCCCTTCGGGTGCGGGCGCGTGGGCTTGCCCCTGGCTCAGACTGCGTGATCCGGATTTCCCTAGCGGATGTGTTCTTCACGGTTCTTCTCCCTGGCGTATTGCCAGGTGCCGTGGCTCCTGGCTTCTGGCTTGTGTGTCGAGCGGTCCGCCCGGCCCTACCTTCCATGGCGTTACTACAGCGTTACGGGCACAGGCATGCCGTCAGGCTATATTGAGTTACTAAACATGTTTGGTAATTGGTCTCCGGGGGGAACCATGGCTCCAGTCAGCAGTGTCCGCTTTTCGACCTTTCAGTCATTCCGGTACGTCTACGGTGCCAAAGCGGGACCGGCCAATCCTGAGGCCGGCACGGGGAAACCCTGAGGTGCCCTGATGCGGAAGCCCCCGCCGGCCGGCAGTCCCCGCCCGGCGAAGAATGATTCTTCCGGCTCCCCGGTCCCCGGCGGGCAGGCACAGTTTCGGCCCTCCCCGTTGCGGCCGTGGATGTTGTACTCCTGCTTCCTGGCCGGCCTGATCCTCGCACTCACCGTTCCGGCGGTCCTGCTGGACGAACCTTGGGGAGCGGTTGTGCTCGCCGTTGTGGCTGTAATGGCAGCCGGTTACTTGCTGTGGGGCCTGCCGCGCATCCGGGGCCGGAAATCCATTGCCGCGTCCACAACGTCCCATCTCCTGGAAGCTGTGCTGGCCACCAGCAGGGAATGGTTGTGGAGTACTGGCCCGGACGGCAGGTTCACTTTCTGCGGCCCAATGTCCCGGGAGCTTCTGGGGTATGACCCCTCCGAACTGCTCGGCCAGCACTTCAGCCAGGTTATGGAACCCGATGACCTGGCCCGGGCACTGCAGGACAGGGCAAGCCTGGAGCGTTCTGACGCCTCATGGTCCGGTCTCGTGACCACCTGCCGGCACCGGGACGGCCGCCGGGTCCTTGTTGAGGTTTCCGGCAGGCCGATCTTTGACGGGCAGGGGCGCGCGTGGGGCTTTGAGGGAACAACGCGAGCCCTGCAGGCACCCCGGCCCATGGCGCTGCGGCCGAAGAAGTCCGCGCAGGGGTGGAAGCGATGCTCTCCTCCCGTACTTTGTTGACGGCCTTCCAGCCCATCCGCGCTTCGGACTCCGGCGCTGTGATCGGGGCGGAGGCGCTGACGAGGTTCCTGAGCGCTGACGATCCCGGGATGTCCCCGGAGGCCTGGTTTGCTGAGGCCGCCTCTGTGGGGCTGGGTGTGGACCTGGAAATCATTACGCTTCAATCGGCGCTGATTGCCGCTGAGTCCCTGCCGGAAGACCTCTACGTGGGCGTCAATCTTTCCCCCGGGGCGTGCCTTGATAATCGGGTGGCCAGTGTCCTGCTGGGCTGCGGCATTCCACTGGGACGCATTGTGCTGGAACTGACGGAGCACCATGAAGTGGCCGACTACGGCCAGCTTGGAGAAGTGCTGGCTCCACTGCGGAGCGCGGGTTTGAGGATTGCTGTGGATGACGCCGGTGCAGGGTTCGCTTCCATGCGCCACATCGTTGAACTCAGGCCAGACCTGATCAAGCTCGACCGGAAGGTCATCACCGGCATCAACGCCGACGCGGGCCTGCAGGCTTTGGGCGCCGCCATGGTCGGCTTCGCCCGGGAGATTGGTGCTTCCCTCGTTGCCGAAGGGATTGAAACCGAGGCTGAACTGGCCGCCGTGCAGAAGCTGGGCATGAGCGCAGGCCAGGGGTACCTGCTGGGCAGGCCCACTGTGGCCACGGAGGAATGGAAACAGTGGTCCAGGGCGGGCTCAAACCGCAACCCCTCCACCCGCCCGGCGGGGCGGGAGGAACGTCCGTAACCTGCGGGGACCACCCATCCCTGAGCCATGGTGGTGCGAATCACAGGAAGGCCACCGAACCTCCTCGGTGGCCCCTGGTAGGGAGCAGAAAATGAACAGAAATTCCAAGCTGGCTATTGGCGGCGCGGCAGCAGCTGTAATCACAGTGGTATCCCTGGGTGCAGGCCCCGTTCTGGCCAATAACGGAAAGTCACCGGACAAGTCCGTCACGCTCACGGCTGTGCTCAGCGAACTGAACGGCTCCGGCGCATCGGGTACCGCAACGGCCGTGGTGAAGAACCAGAAGATCGAACACATCGAGGTCCACGCTGAGGGCCTGACACCGGACGCGCCCCACGCCCAGCACATCCATTACGGCAATGACGCACTGAACGAGTGCCCCACCCTTGCCCAGGACTCGAACCGGGACGGGCGCATCAACACTGTTGAAGGGATACCGGCCTACGGCCCCGTGGTGGTATCGCTGAACACCACGGGGGACACCACCCCGGCCAGCTTCCTCGATGTGGCCCGCTTCCCCGTCTCCCGCGACGGGACCTTCAGCTACAGCCGGGACAATATCGAATTCACCGATGTCGCCGGAACGGGCTACCCCGGTGCCGGCGGACTCGGCACGGCCAAGCAGATCGCGGATTCCATCCGGGAAGGCGAAGGCGTCCTGGTGATCCACGGGCTGGACTACGACGGCAACGGAACCTACAACTTCAGCGACCCCGAAGGCGCAAGCGAGCTGAACGGTGCCTTGCCTGCCGAAGCCACCGATCCGGCGGTATGCGGCGTCCTGCGCTGACCCCCTGACCGGACTGGCCGCTGCTGGGGGCGGCCAGATCCAAAACCCCCGTTCCTTGCGCGCATTCCCCGGGCCGCCGCCGTGGTGCCAACCCCTCAATCCACTAGACCTACTCCAGGCATGGGTCTGGGGAACATACTTGAGATGGGGGGGGACGGCAGGATTTCTCAGTGAGGAGAAGCCATGTTGCAGGCCCTGATGTGCAGATTGAACCTCCGCCACGAGTGGCACGTCGAACACACCGAGGACGGCGGCTTGTACAAACGATGCCTTTGCTGCGGAAAGGATGACGACCGTGGCGGAGGCGGGACCGGCGCTCCCGGCGCCTGGGCGGGGCCCGCGGGAATGGGCTGAGCGCACGGCATGCGTCCTCAATTCCGGATGCCGGAGAAGGCGCGCATAACGTGCGGTCCATTTGCCTGCTGTGACGGCCCATGCCCGGGGGCTCGCGCTTGGCGGTGCCCCCCTGGCACCGCCAAGCGCTGAGACTCATCGGTTGCCCGACTCAAGGCTGCGGTACTCCTGGACCCAGTTCCAGCCGCACCTTCGTGCGCCGCTGCCTTTCACTGACTACTGTGGACTGCCATCCTCAAGGGAAGCGGCAGATAGCGTCAAGAACTTCCCAAGACTTCCTCAAATTCGGGCCCATCGTCCTGCTGAGGCCGGCGTCAGGTGACCGACTGCTCTACGGGGAGCCCTGCCGCCTTCCACTCAGGGAAGCCCTCCTCAAGCCGTGCGGCCGTGCGTCCTTCGTCCGTGAGAATCCGTACGGCCTCGTCCGCAAACAGGCAGTACGGTCCGCGGCAGTAGGCGACCACTTCGCCCCCTCGGGGAACCTCCCGCAACCGAGACTTGACGTCCGAGAGGGGCACGGAGATCGCACCGGGGATATGTCCGGCGTCGTATTCCGGCTGTGGCCGCACGTCCAGCACTACCACGTCGCCCTGCCGCAGCCGCAGCAGCAGATCGTCGCGCGTGATTGTGCTCAGGTCGGCGCGGTCGCCGACGTAGGCGCGGACCAGTTCGCCCAGTTCCCCGGCGTGGGTTTCGGCTGTCTCCCGAAGTGCCCGCCATAGCCGTTCCACGGCCGGGCTGGCGAGCGAGTAGTAGATCCGCGTCCCCGAGCGCCGTGAGGAGGCGAGGCCCGCCCGCAGCAGGCGCTGCAGGTGCTGGGATGTGTTGGCCATGCTCTGGTGGATCTCTGCGGCGAGCTCTTCAACCGGCCGCTCGCCCTGGGCGAGGACATCGACGAGCTGGGCCCTCCGGCCGTTCCCTATCGCCTTGGCAGCTTCCACGAGGACGTCGTAGAGCGCGTCCTTGTCCTGCTGGTCGCCCATGTGTGCCTCCTATTCAAGATATCTCTTGACAAGCGTACCTCCGCGGGTTTCTTATTCAAGTATCTACTTGAATAAGAGAGGGGGCGGTGGCCGTGTCCACCATCCAAACGCCACACCAGCAGGAGTCCCGCCTTCGGACAGGAGCGGGCCTCATGACGCTGGCCGGGCTGGCCTTCGTGGGGTACGCCGTGATCTTTTTGATAATGAACTTCACGGACGCCTTCCTTGAACTGGGCATCGGACCCGAGCAAGTGGACAAGGGGAAGGCAGAGATCGAGGCGTTCAGCCCGCAGCTGTACCACTACATCAGCCATCTGCACATCGCGGTCAGCGGCTTCATCGCGGCAACCGGCCTGGCAGTCGCAGGCCTGTCCTGGTTCGGGGTGCGCCGCGGAGAACGGTGGGCCTTCGCCACCGCAGTCATCGTCCCTGTCGTTGGACTCGCAGTGGCCCTCCCCGCACATTACCCGTGGGGCCTGGCCACGCTGGGGCACCTCGGCCTGATCTACCTCGCCGTCCTCATTTTCCTCGTGGGGGTCGTGGCGGCCTACACCGGAATGCGGAGCGCCGCGGCTTCACACCACTGACGCTGGCCCAAAAGTGAACGTACGACGGCGGCCGCGGGCCGCCGTCGTACGTTTCAGTCCCTTTCCACGCGGCGGCTCACGCGGTGGCGTGCATTTCCCCGGCCGGCATCCTGTCCGAACCGGATTCCTCGGCGGCCGGGGCCGGGCGCCGCTCCTGGCCGTTCGTCGTCACGCTTCCGTCCATGGTGCCGGTTGGCATCTCGACGGTTTGGGGGACGACGCCGGCGGAGGGCATGTCCGCGCCCGTCGCCTCGGTCATGGCCGCGGCACCGGACGAACCCGTGGACTCCTCGGTCAGGAACGGCATGTTTTGCCATTTGTGCCACAGTGCGTTGTCCGTGCCGCGGACGAAGACCTCAAGCCGGCCGTCGGCGTTGCTGCCCACCGTGATGTTGGAGGTGAGGACGCCGCCCAGGGAGTGCCAGCCGGACCAGCCGCTGTTGGGGGCTGTCTGCCACATGTGCCAGAGGGCGTTGTCCGTGCCGCGGACAAACACCTCCAGCCGGCCGCTCGCATTCTTGCCTGCGGCAATCTCGGAGGTGAGCAGGCCGCCCAGGGACTGCCAGCCGGACCAGTTGCCGTTGGGGGCCGTCTGCCACATGTGCCAGAGGGCGTTGTCCGTGCCCCGGACGAAGGCTTCCAGGCGGCCGTCGGCGTTGCTGCCCACCGTGATGTTGGAGGTGAGGACGCCGCCCAGGGAGTTCCAGCCGGACCAGTTGCCGTTGGGGGCTGTCTGCCACAAGTGCCACAGGGCGTTGTCCGTGCCCCGGGCGAACACCTCCAGGCGGCCGTCCTTGTTCTTGCCCACCCCGATTTCCGACGTGATCACGCCGCCCAGGGAATGCCAGCCGGACCAGTTGCCGTTCGGCGCCGTCTGCCAGCGGTGCCACACGGCGCCGTCGGTTCCGCGGGCGAAGACCTCCAGGCGGCCATCGGCGTTGCGGCCTGTGGCCGGCGGCCCGGTGATCACCCCGCCCAGGGAATTCCAGCCGGACCAGCCGCTGTTGGGCGCGGTCTGCCATTTGTGCCACAGGGCGTTGTCCGTGCCCCGGGCGAAGATTTCCAGCCGGCCGTCCAGGTTGCTTGCCGCCGCGATGCCGGTGGTGATGACGCCGCCCAAGGAGTTCCAGCCGGACCAGCTGCCGTTGGGGGTGTTCTGCCATCTGTGCCACACGGCGCCATCGGTGCCCCGGGCAAAGGCTTCCAGCCGGCCGTCCTTGTTGTTGGCCACGGAGGCGTCCGTTGTGATGATCCCGCCCAGGGAATCCCACCCGGACCATGCCTGCGGCGCGGCCGGATACAGAGCCCGGAATCCGTCGAGGTCGTCCTGGGTGAGGGCCCGTTTGGTGAAGTTGGACGCCACGGTGGGGGCCATCACGGCGTTCGCGACGCTGGAGTGGGCCAGCCCCACGATATGGCCAAACTCGTGCAGCGCCACTGTTTCGATATCGAAGGCGTTGGCCGCGGCGCCAACGCTCCACACGTGTTCGCTGTCATCAAAGTGGACCGGCTTGGGCAGCGTGTTGGTGACCACGCTGCAGCCGGGAGGGAAGTCGGCGTGGGCCAGGACGCCGCCCACCATCGAATGGTCCGGGTCCGCCGCCGGGCGCCATCCGATGCGGATGTCCGGACTGGAGCCGAGGGCCACCTCGGTGAAGGTCAGTCCGCCCACGGTCTGCCAGGTCTGGATGGCGCGCCGGATGGCGTCGAATTCGGCGGTGCCCGCGACGTCGTCGGTCCCGGTGTCGAAGGCGTAGGTCAGGGTCCGGTCCGCCCATGCGCACGCGGTGGCGAAGGCGATTTCGCCGGCCCGCATGTCCGGAAGCCCGCAGCGCGGCCGCATCATTGCTTCGCGCGTGGCATCGTCGAAGACGCCGGTGACCGGCAGGTGGAAAAACTCCTGGAAATTCCGGAGCGCCCCTTCGGTGGGATCGTCCAGGACGCCGATTTCCCTGGGGGTGGATTCCCCCAGGTAGCCGAAGCGCTCGAGATACGTTTGCACCTTGCTGAAGCCCGGCGTTCGCCCACCCGGGGCGGTGTTTTCGACTGCGGCAAGGTACGGTGCCGCAGGGTACAGTTCGTCAGTCATTTGGCTCTCCTTGATCGGTTCTGATGCTTCGCAGGATCTGCAGCGCGACGTCCCGCTCGGCGTCCGCAGGCAGATGGACGACGGCGGTGGCGCGCCCTGGAATATTCACGGCGACGGTGCGGATGCCCTCTTCCTCAAACAGCACGAAGTCCGCGATGTGGTTGCCCAGGGCTTCCCGCCAACGCTCGTAGCCAGGTTTGTTTGCATAGCGGGTGAGCGGGTCGGCGAACGGGCTTGCGTCGACGGTCAGGCGCATGCCGCCACCCTCCAGGACGGCAGCGCCGCCCTCGATGCCGTGCTCATGTGAGGGTGCAAGCTGGTCCGGCACGTCCAGCACCAGGCCTGACACTCGGAAGGAATTCCACGGCTGCCCCATAAGACCGTCCTCACATGCGAGGGAACACGGGAACAGTGGACCATTCTCCGCGTTACTGCACCGTTACTGCCGGGCCGGCTATTGACTGCCGGCGCCGTTCTGGTAACGATGAAGTTCCCGTTGACATTGAGAGGGTCTGTCATGAAATCCACGAAAGCACTGGGCGCGGCCGGAGCCGCTGCGGCTGCATCAGCACTGCTGCTGCTTGCTGCCGCCGGGCCGGCAGCAGCTGACCACACCCACGTCAAAGTCGTTGGCAGCGGAGGCTGCGTGGTGATGGCTGAGGGTGCGGGGGAGGAAGCGGTGGACCTTCCCGCTGCCGTCTTCGAGCACAACGTCCACGCCGCCGACCTGCCACAAACGGACGGCCGGACCCACCCCCTCCACGTGCTGGTGCACCAGGGCGTTCCCGGAGAAAACAACACGCTCTACGTCCTCGGAAGCGACGCCGAGAAGGCAGCCTGTGGCGGGGTCTACGTCAACCGGTAACCGACTGACAGCGGTCCAAAAACTGAAGGCGTACGACGGCGGCGCGCACCGCCGTCGTACGCCTTCTGCGTGGCTGCGTGCAGCCTGCGTCCAGCCTGCACCCAGCGCAGTTATGGAAACGTTATATATGCTGGGTGAGTGGTTTTTAGGTCAAGCAGCGGAAATTTGTCAGCCCCCGAACGTAACGCAGTACCAGGAACAAGCCTCATCGCCGGGCGGAAGCATGCCCTGGACGGGCTCCGGACTGTTGCCGTGGCGGGGGTGTTTTTCTTCCACGCGGCAACCGCCCTGGTGCCGGGCGGCTCCATTGGCGTGGACGTCTTCTTCACGCTCAGCGGCTTTGTGATCACCCTCCTGATCATGAAGGAGCACCTGGCCACCGGCCGGCTGCGGCTGGGCATCTTCTACGCCAAGCGGCTGGCCAGGCTGTGGCCGGCGCTGCTGGCGCTGTGCGGGGTGATCGTCGCCGTGGGCCTGGCCTTCCCGGCGTCGAAGTGGGCCGGCCAGGAAGGGTTTGTCCTCCCGGCCGCCGCGTACGTGATGAACCTGGCCCGCTTCGGGATGTTCGGCGACTCCGTGGCGGGGGAAACCCTTGGCCCCACCTGGACCCTGGCCGTCGAGGAGCAGTTCTACCTGGTGTGGCCGCTCCTGCTGCTGGTGCTGCTGCGGTTCTGGAAGGTCCGCACGGTCACCTGGATCACCGCCGGCCTGGCCGCGGCGTTCCTGCTGGAACGGTTCGTCCTGGTGCTGCTCGGGGCGCCGCTGAACCGCCTCTACAACGGGCCGGACACCCGGGCCGACGAGCTGCTGATCGGATGCACCCTGGCGCTCGTGTTCACGGCAGTCACCCCCGGTTCCCGGTTCCACGCAGCCCTCCGGACGGCGGCGCGCCGGGCCGGACCGGCCGCCGGGCTCATCCTCCTGGCCGCCGTGTTCCTGCTGAAGGAGCCGGACACCCCCGGCCCCTGGTTCAGCGCCTTCTGGACCGTTGGGCCCGCCGTGCTTTCCCTGCTGGCGGCCGCCCTGATCGGATCACTGGTCCTGCAGCCCGCCGGCTTCGCCGCCCGAGTCCTCAGCCACCCCTGGCTTGCCGGGCCGGGCCGAGATCTGTCCTACGCCTTCTACCTCTGGCACCTGCCCGTCTACCTGTTGCTGATGCCGCTCGTTCCCTCGCTGTGGCTCCGCGTGCCGCTGGCCGCGGCGTTGACCATCCTGCTGGCCTATGCGTCCCACCGCCTGGTGGAGACGCCCGTCCGCCGCTGGGCAAACAGAAGGCTGGAGCCCGCCGTCGTCCGTTCCACTCCCGAAGCGGCGTCATCTCCGGAAGCGGCGCGAACGTCTGCACCCGCACCTGGCCGCGGGCCCGAATTGGTGTCCGCTCGCCGGGAATCCTAGCGGGCGGCGTCAGTGCGGGCGTTGATGTTGTTCTGGACGATGGTGGCCAAGGTGCGGAGCACCTGCTGGTCCGAGGCGCTGAACGCCCGGGGGCGGTGGTCAATGACGCACAGCGTTCCGATGTTCCAGCCGCGTGGCCCGTGCAGGGGGTAACCGGCGTAGAAGCGGATGAAGGGTTCCCCGACGACTAGCGGATTGGTGGCGAACCGGTCATCGGTGAGGGTGTCGTTGATGATGAGCATCGTGTTCAGCCGCACCGTATGCGTGCAGAGCGCGATCTCCCGGGGCGTCTCCTGGCGAAGGGGGCCGACCACGGACTTGAGGAACTGGGAATTTTCGGCGATCAGGGACAGTGATGCAGCACCGACGCCAAAATAGTCCCTGGCGGTTTCCACCACCTGGTCAAAGATGTCCACTGTGCCTGTGTGGAGCAGGTCGGTCTCCCGAAGCGACTGCAGCCGTTCCTCCTCCGCCCGTTCAGGCGTCAGGAGGAACCTGCCCGCGGCTCCCAGGCCGGCCAGCGCATCCTCGCCGGCACGTCCCCTCCGGTGCTGGCGTCCCTCGCCCTGCGGCTGCGCAGGCATGGGCTCCGTGCCGGCACTGTAACCGCGTTCAAATTCGGGCAAGGCCAGTGCGCCGTGAAGGTAGGCATGCAGCTCAAAATCGGAAAAGCGCGGCCCGCCAAAGTAGGTCGGCCAGATGTCCGCCGGGTCCAGCCCGGCAACAACCATGGCTGCAAGCTCAAGCCGCCGCTCTGACTCGTCGCTCATGATGTCCGCCCGGGCAAGGCATAGGGTGCATCCAGCCCATACGCATGTGCTGATTTACCGGCCATGCTAATCAGTCTACTTACTAATTTCGCCTGCCCCTAACCCGGCGGAGGGTTATTACGTTTGCGGCCGCAGCAGAGAGCGGTTCGCGCCAAGCCGGGACCTGGCAGCGGCACCTGGGAGGTCAGGCCGCGGGCTCAGCCGCCTGCGTCAGCCGCACGGCCTGGTACTGCTCGCTGCAGACCGCCGCTTCGTGGTGCTCAGCACACTGGACCTCGGCAACCAGCGAGCCGCCGACGTCGTCCTTCTTATAGTGCGTCACGTGCTTGGTGCTCCTGCCGCACGTGACGCAAAGGGCCTGGTGCTGTTTAGTCCACATGCATGAATAATACGGTCGGGCCTGTTTCGCGCAAGTAAAAGTTCCGAAACGTGCGGAAATCCGCAGCGGGAGCGCGCGGACTTTAAATTTGGTGTTTACTTCCCGGGCGCAGGTTATTAAAGTCAGGTCTTGTCATAGTCCAGATGGGCGCCGGGGGGCGTCTGGGAGGGGGTAGCGCATCACCACTGACCGTAACTCGAAGACAATTGACCACTACGTTGAAAGCCCCTCCTAGGAGGGGCTTTCCCCTTGCCCGGCCGGCCCGGCCGCTCCGTCTCGCCGGGGGCCCTGCCTCAGGATTCGAACCTGGCCGCCGGAGCGCCGCTGGGCAGCGCTTTGAGGATGTTCTCGGCCACACTGCGGACCTTGAGGTTCCGCTGGCGGGACGCGCTGGCCAGCTTGATGAAGGCTTCGGGGTACGTACAGCGGTTCTGCGCCATGATCACCCCGCACGCCACGTCGATGGAGGTGCGGCTTTCCAGCACAGCCTTGAGGTTGTCCCCGGCGGACCGGACGCTGCGCACCTCAAGGGCCAGCCGCATGCTGTGCGTCGCCACCCCGGCAAACCATTTGGCCTCGGCGAGCAGGCCCTCGAACCCGGGGCCGGTGCGCGCCAGGAACACCAGGGCGCAGGACGTGCCGCCGTTCAACCCCAGCGGAATGGCCACCGCGCCGCCATACCCGGCAGCTGCCAGCCGCCGCTGGTACGTCCGCCACCGCACTGACGTGTCGCCGTCGACCGTCACCGCACCGGCAGTGCTCAGTGCCTGCATCAGGGGCCCGTCCCCGTACCGGTCCTCCGATGCCGCCAGTTCGGATGCCGTGAGGCTGCTGCCGGCAGTGAGCGGGGCAGAGCCTCCGCGCGCCAGGACCGCGGCGCAGTCCGGCCCTGGCCCGTCCGGGCCGATGACCGCCTTCGCAGCGGCCTCGGTCAGCCGCTGCAGGGAGTCCAGTTCTGTTTCGGTCCCGGTGATCAGGTCCAGCAGGAACCCGGGCCGGTCCTGGCGCCTGCCGTCAGTCGCCGGATGTGCTGCCACGCTTTTGCCCCCGTCCACGTACGGCCCGCGCCTTGCCGATGCGCGGGCTTTCCCTGAACTTAATGGAGCGGCGCGGAAAGGGCACGAGTAGCAGGTACTCTACTTTTCCTGCCCGGCGCGGGGACTACTTGCTTGCTTCCAGCCACTGCTGGAACGTTTGGCGTCCGACGGCGGCGCCCGGCGCCGGGATCAGCGCGCCGCTGCGCATGGCTTTGCCCATGCGGCCTGGCAGCACTGCCTCAAGGACCTTCTTGCGTTCACCGGTCTTCGCGAGATAGGTGCGGACCAGGTCTGCGAGCTCTTCGGTCCGCGGCCCGCCGAGGTCATTGATCCGTCCCTGCGGTCCCGCTTCCGCCGCGTCCATCAGGGCCTCGGCCACCTCGCGGGCAGCGACGGGCTGGGTGACCATTTTTGGAACGGCCACCAGCGGGCCCACCGTCCCGATCTTCACCGTCAGCGGGACGAACTCGTGGAACTGGGTGGAGCGCAGCAGGGTCCACGGGACGCCGCCGTGGCGGACCTCGTCCTCCTGCACCAGCTTTCCCGCGTACAGGCCGGACGTGGCGCCGTCGATCCCCACGATGGAGAGTGCCACGTGGTGCCGCACGCCCGCTTCCTGTTCCGCGGCCAGCAGGTTCTGGGTGGCGTTGGTGTAGAAGTCCACGGCCTGCTTGGTGGAGATGGTCTGGATCCCGGAGACATCTATCACGGTATCCAGGCCGGCGAGGGCCTGGGCCAGGCCGCGCCCGTTCACCAGGTCCACACCCTCGGCACGGCTCAGGCTGACAACGTGGTGGCCGCGCTCCTTCGCTACGGCTACCACGTGGCGTCCGACGGTACCGGTTCCTCCTGCGACGGCGATCCTCATGGGCAAATCCTACGTATCCCGGCCGATGCCAGTCCATGACGAAGGCCCGCCGGTGCAGGAGGGGCGGGCCTTCATTGTTCAAATCCCTGCTTGGTTAGCAGGTGAGGGGCACGTCACCGGTCAGCCGGGTACCGGTGGCCTCGCAGGTGAAGATGACTGTTCCTACGGGCTGTTCAATGACCAACTTAACGGAGGTCACGGACAGAACGGGGTTGACGCCCGTCCAGTTGGAGTTGGCGCAGCCAGCTTCAGCGGCAGTGACTGTTCTTGGCGCGGAAAGGACCGCGGGGTCGGTGTGGAGGGTGAGATTTCCGTTCTTGATGGCGTCCTTGGGGACCAATTTAGGCGCCGTCACAGGGCCCACCAGGACCTTGTTCTGCCCGGGCGCGACGTTGCCGCCCTGGTTCTGGCACTGGTAGACGGCGGAACCGGAAACGGTCACCGTAGCGAGCAGATCCTCGCCCCCCAGGCCCGCGAGCACTGTGTGGCAGGTGACTGAAGCTGATGACCCGGTGTAGGTCACGGTACAGACCGGTTCGCCGTTCTTTTTGAAATGCGGGCTGGCGGCCTGCGCTGCAGACAACCCCGTTGTGAAAACGAGCAGCAGGGCCGCGAACAGCATGAGTAATGGGCGGAGATGGGATTTCATGATTTGCCTCTAAAGAGCACTGTCAGTCCATTCGGAGGATGGACACAATATTCCCTTGGCCGCAGCCAACGTTTCCGTTGGCTCGGCGCAGATGGCCGATCCGTTGCCCCAGCTGCGTGGGCCGAAACGGGGCGCGCAGCCCAGTTACGCACGCCCTCACCATGCACAGCCGCAGCAGCCTGATCGCGCGCAGGCCTGCAGTTGCAAGCCCTAGACTACACCTGCAGGGGCCCTCCGTCATGCCTTAGCGGGACCAGCGCGCAGGGCCGGAACGTGCCTTTTAATCGGAAGGATATTTCCGGTTTTGGCCCATCGGTGACTTTGCGGGGGAGACTGCTTTCCTTTCTGCAATATCTTGCGGTTTTCCTTGTTCTGGTGGATTGTGGCAGGAGCAAGCGTGTTAATCGGCAATATCCTGCGGAAAGGGAACGATGGAAGACGTGGCGGCCATTGGGGAGATGATCCGGCGCGCGCGGAAGGAGTCCGGAATTACCCAGGCCACGCTGGCGGACCTTGCGGGTACCTCCGCCCGCACCATCCATGCCATTGAAACAGGCACGGGCAACCCGTCCCTGGTTACGGTGGCCGCCGCCGCCAACGCGGTGGGGCTCCACCTCCGGGCTACCGATGAGTGAGGACCTGCGGCGCCTCAAATTCGTCCGCGGGGCGGATGTGTACAAGGCAGGCATCCTGGCAGGGCACCTGACCCGCACGGAACGCGGCAGCGTGACCTTCTCCTATGCTGAGCACTACCTCCGTGCCGGTGCGCGGCCCGTGGCAACCACCCTGCCCGTCACTGCCGAACCCGTGGAATCGCCCAGCGGCGCACTGCCCGCCTTCTTCTCCGGCCTCCTGCCGGAAGGCCACCGGCTCACCGTGCTCAAGGACGCCGTTAAGACGAGCCTGGGCGATGAGCTGAGCCTGCTCCTCGCCGTCGGCGCGGATGTGCCCGGCGATGTGCAGGTTGTCCCGGCAGGCGAACCCCTGGTGGAGCAGCAGCCGCTGGCGGATACATCCCGGCCGGAGGACCTGGACTTCGCGTACCTGGCGGACGCGGTGGACCCGCACGGACTCCCCGGCGTGCAGCACAAAGCCAGTGCCTCAATGATGACCACGCCGCTGGCCCTCGCCAACCGGCGCTACCTCCTCAAACTGGACCCTCCCCAGTACCCGCACCTTGTGGTGAACGAGGCTGCCCACCTCGCCGGGGCCAAAGCCCTCAAGATACCGGTGGCCAAACACAGCGTGGTCACCGACAGGAAAGGCAGGCCGGGACTCCTTGTGGAGCGGTTCGACCGCGTCCACGCTGACGGGCCGGTCCGGCTGGCGCTCGAGGACGGGGCGCAGGTGCTGAACCTTCCGCCGGCGTCGAAATACGCGGTCAGCTCCGAGCGCCTGGTCCTGGCGCTGGCCGGACTGTGCAAGGCCAAGGCCGTGGCCGCCAGGAACCTCTACCTGCAGTTCGCCTTCGCCTGGCTGACCGGCAACGGGGACCTCCACGCCAAAAACGCCGCCATCCTTGCGGGCCGGAACGGCGGCTGGGCCGTTTCCCCGATGTACGACATCCCGTGCACACTGCTCTACGGCGACGACACCATGGCGCTGCCCATCGCCGGCAAGGTCAAGGGACTCAAAGCCAGGCACTGGCAGGAGTTCGCAGCCGCCATCGCGCTGCCCCCGCGGGCAGCGGCTGCCGCCAATGCCCTTGCCCTCAGAGCAGCCGAGGGCATCGACCTGGACGCCCTGCCCTTTACGGGATCACCGCTCAACGGCGCCCGGAGGGAGCTCCGGTTCCGCAGGGCCCAACTGGTTCCCTGATCCGGCCCGGGAACCCACCCTCCGCGAGGCCCGGCCCCTATCGATTGACTTTCGATAGGTAGTGGTCGAAACTCGATACATGAAAATCACCCGCCTGGCCGTCACTGCTCTTAGGATCGTGCTCGTTGCCGCGTTCCTCCTCTTGGTCCTGTTCCAGGTCATGTCCATTCCCGGCCAGTTCGCCCATATGGCGCAGGAGAACCCTGAACGGGCGTACCTGCAGTGGCCGCTGACCATGTTCTTCATCCTGGAGGTGGCCTGCGTCCAAGTGGTGATCGTGAGCACCTGGAAGCTGCTGACGCTTGTCAGGCAGGACAGGATCTTCAGCCGCGGCGCCCTGGTGTGGGTGAACGCGATCGTGTGGGCCATCACGGCCGGCTGGGCCATGCTCGCCGCGCTCGCCGCCGTGGTGGTCCTCAACGCCGACGATCCCGGACTGCCGCTCCTGCTGCTGCTGGTCCTGGTGGCCGGCGCCGCCCTTGGCCTTGTGGTGGTGGTGCTCCGCGCTCTGCTCCGGCAGGCTGCGGACCTCCGCGCGGACATGGAAGCCGTCATCTGATGCCCATCGTGGTGCGCATCGACGTCGAACTGGCCAAACGGAAGATGAGCGTGGGGGAGTTTGCCGAACGTGTCGGCCTCACGCCCGCCAATGTGGCGGTCCTGAAAAACGGCCGTGCCAAGGCGGTCCGCTTCAGCACGCTGGAAGCGATGTGCCGGGTCCTCGAGTGCCAGCCCGGCGACCTCCTGGAGTTCGTGGAGGACTAGCGCCGCACCGTAATGCCGGCCGCCGGAAACCTAGGATTCCGGGACGTCCCGCCGATAGTATCTGATGCAGGAATAAGGTCAGCCTCCTTACGTTTGGTGAAGAAATGGTCGAAGCGGCACCCGCAACGGTTTCGCCGGTTATCCGCCGGAACAACGTCACCCTCTCCGGCCGCCCTGATGGGCCGGTGATGCTGTTCGCGCATGGTTTCGGCTGCGACCAGGACATGTGGCGCAGGCTCCTGCCGCATTTCGCCGATGACTACCGGCTGGTCCTGTTTGACCACGTCGGCGCCGGGCGCTCGGACGCCTCTGCCTACGACCGCGCCAAATACGGATCCCTGGACGGCTATGCGACTGACCTGCTGGAAATCTGCGCGGCCCTTGACCTGAGGGACGTCACCGTCGTCGGCCACAGCGTCAGCGCCATGATTTCCGTGATTGCGGCGGTCCAGGAGCCCGGCCGCTTCTCGCACCTGGTCCTGGTGGCGCCGTCGCCCCGCTACACCAACGACCCGTCCAGCGGCTACGTGGGCGGGTTCTCGCGGGAGGACATCGAGAGCCTGCTGGACTCCCTGGACAGCAACTACTTTGCCTGGGCCGCAGCCCTCGCGCCGATGGTGATGGGCAACCCGGACGAACCCGAACTGGCCGAGGATCTCCGCGGCAGCTTCTGCCGGACCAACCCCTCCATCGCGCGGCACTTCGCCAGGGTCACCTTCCTCTCCGACACCCGGAACGAACTCGGCAAAGTACGCACCAGCAGCCTGATCCTGCAGTGCTCCGACGATCTGCTCGCGCCGCCCGAAGTGGGAACGTACTTGAACCGGCAGTTGGGACGCAGTTCGCTGGTGCAACTCGAGGCCACCGGACATTGCCCGCACGTCAGCGCACCGGAGGCAACAGCGGCGGCCGTACGGCAGTACCTTGCCGCCGGCCCGTGACAGGCGCCCAGGCCGGCGGGCCGGCGGACTTCGAGTCACTGTTCCACAAGGCGCCGTGCGGCTACCTGGTAACGGACGACGCCGGGAACATCACCGCGGTCAACGACACCTTTGCGAACTGGTCGGGTTATGCCCCGGCGGAACTCCTGGGAAACAGGCTGCAGTCCCTGATGCCCGTCGGCGACCAGATGCTGTACTCCACGCACTGCATCCCGCAGTTGGGTATTGCCGGCGCCATTTCGGAAATAGCCATCGAGATTATTGCCGCTGACGGACAGCGCCGAGCGGCGCTGCTCTCGGCCTCGAGATCTCCCGGCTCCCCGCAGCAGGCCGCGAGTGTCCGCGTCATCATCTTCAGCGCCCACGAACGCCGGATGTACGAAAAAGAACTGGTGTCCGCCCTTCGGGAGGCCGAGGAATCCGAAGCCCGGCGGGTGCAGGCCGAAACCGAACTGCAGCACCTTGCAGCCCACGATGCCTTGACCGGCCTCCCCAACAGGGCGGGGCTGAGAGCCAGGCTCAGTCCGATCCTGGCGCATCGCCCTAACGGCACTGGCACCCTGGCCGCCCTCTTCATTGACCTTGACCATTTCAAGGCGGTCAATGACAGCCTGGGCCATGCCGCCGGGGACGAACTCCTGAAGTCCGTGGCGCAGCGGCTGGTGCCGGCGGCCGGGGAGGCCCGCACCGTGGCCCGGCTTTCCGGGGACGAGTTTCTCGTGGTGGACGTGTTTGGGGCCGCCGAGGAAGCAACAGCGCTCGCGGCCAGGCTCCTGGACGTCCTCAGCGCCCCGATCCTGCTCGAGGGCCTGGAGATCGTGACCTCCGCAAGCATCGGAGTGGCCGTATCCGGGGACGAACCGGAAACCCTGGACGACCTTGTCCGCCGCGCAGACATCGCGATGTTCCGGGCAAAGGCGCTCGGCCGCAACCGCTGGGAGATTCACCGGCACGCGGAATCCGACCCCACCGTGGACCGGCTCCGGTCCCTCGGCGAGCTGCGCCGGGGGATCAGCGACGGCGACCTGCGGGTGCATTACCAGCCCCGCGTGGACCTGCGCACCGGCCTCGCCAGCGGGGTGGAAGCCCTGGTCAGGTGGCAGCACCCGACCCGCGGGCTGCTGCCGCCGTCGGAATTCATCACCATGGCCGAGGAATCAGGCCTGGTGCGGCCCCTGGGCGCGTGGGTCCTGGATGAAACCCTCAGGCAGGCAGCCAGTTGGCGCCGCGAGGGCCGCCGTGCCGCGGAGCTCGAGGTTGCGGTCAACCTGTCAGCCCGGCAGCTGAATGACCCCGGGCTGGTGCCGATGGTGGAAGAGGCCCTCCGGCTTCGGCGGATGGACCCCGCGGTGCTGCTCCTGGAGATCACCGAAACAGCCTTGATGGCGGATCCCGGCGCTGCCCTCGAGTCCCTGACCGCCCTCAAGAACCTGGGCGTGGGCCTTGCTGTCGACGACTTCGGGACGGGATACTCCAGCCTGACTTACCTGAAGAAATTCCCGATTGACGAGTTGAAGATCGACCGTTCCTTCATCGGCGGACTGGACTCGGACAAGGGGGACGCCGCAATCGTGGGCAGCTGCATCGAGCTGGCACACGCGGTGGGCCTGCGGGCCGTTGCCGAAGGCGTGGAAACGTCCGGCCAGCTGCGAACCCTCAAGGAGATGGGCTGCGATCTTGCCCAGGGTTACCACTTCACCCGTCCGCTTCCGGCCCCCCTCCTCAAGGAATGGCTGGAGGCGCACTGCAGCAGTTAGCCCGTTCCAAGGTCGAAAGACTCTGTGGGCCGGGGAGCCCCGGCCGGAAACTGGGGTATGGGCGCTGATGCGGTGGTGCAGCTGGTGGACCTCCGAAAGAGCTTCGGGAAGACCACCGCACTGGACGGCGTGAGCTTCACTATTGGCGAGGGCGAAGTCTTCGGCTACCTCGGGCCCAACGGGGCGGGCAAGACGACGACGATCCGCGTCCTGATGGGCATGCTGCGCCCGACTGCGGGGCGTGCGGAAATCCTGGGTCGGGACTCGTGGCGGCAGTCCGTGGAGGTGCGGCAGCTGGTGGGTTACGTCCCCGGCGAACCGGCACTCTATGACCGGCTCACCGGCCGCGACCACATTGCCTTCTGCTCCCATCTCCGCCGCCACGATGCCTCGGCACGGGCCATAGAGCTGGCCGCCGGGATGGACCTTGACCTGGACCGCCCGGCAAAGACGCTCTCACGGGGGAACCGGCAAAAGCTGGCGGTGGTTCTGGCCATGATGTCCAGCCCACGGCTGCTGGTGCTCGACGAACCCACCAGCGGCATGGACCCCCTGGTACAGCAGGTTTTCCATTCGTTTCTCCGCGAGCACACCGCGGCCGGCGGTTCCGTGCTGCTTTCCTCCCACGTGCTCGGGGAAGTGGAACGGGTTGCGGACCGGATCGGAGTGGTGCGCGAAGGGCGCCTCGTTGCCGTGGAGCGCCTGCAGGAGCTCGCTGCCCGGTCTTTGCACCGGGTCCGCGCCAGTTTCGCCGAAGACATAGCCCACTCGGACTACGAAGACCTGCCCGGCCTTCGCGACCTCGTGGTGAACAAACGGACCATGACCTGCAATGCGCCCCAGGCCTCCCTCGACGCTTTGCTGAAAAGGGTCAGCGCGCACCGGGTAGTGGACTTCGAGTGCGCGGAAGCGCCACTGGAGGATACCTTCCTCACCTATTACGGGCCGCAGCACGCCGGAACAGAAGGTCCCGATGCTCACTAACGTTCTGGCCAAGGCACTCCGGGACCAGGGCCGGGCGCTCCTCGGCTGGTGCATTTCGGTTGCGCTGCTTATTGCCATGTACGTGGCGTTCTGGCCCACAGTGCGGGACCAGCCCTCCATGAGCGACCTCTTGGACCAGATGCCCGAGGCGTTCAGGGCCCTGTTCGCTTCCTCCGGCGCGGACATGTCCACCCCCACGGGCTACGTCCAGGTGGAACTGCTTGCCTTTATGGGACCGGCCGCGGTTTTGATGTACGCCGTCGGCTCGGGTGCCGGGGCAATCGCCGGCGAGGAAGACCGCCACACCCTGGACCTGCTGCTTTCCAACCCGGTCAGCAGGAGCCGTGTGGTCCTGGACAAATTCCTGGCCATGACCGCAGGGACCTTCCTGATCGCTGCCGTCATGGGTGTGGCCCTGGTGGCGGAGGGGAACCTCGTGGACCTCGACCTGCCAGCCGGCAAGGTGGCCGCCGCCATGCTGCACCTGGCCCTCCTGGGCGTGGTCTTTGGAACGTTGGCCCTGATGCTGTCCGCCTCCACGGGGCGGACCGGAATCAGCAAGGGTGTGCCCGCGCTGGTGGCCGTGGTCGCCTACGTTGTCAACGGCCTGGCGCCCCTGGTGGACTGGCTGGCAGACATCCAGGAGTTTTCGCCCTTCTACCAGTACATCGGCCACGATCCCTTGCGGAACGGACTCGACGGCGGAAGCGTGGCAGTTTCTGCCGCGACCGCCGTCGTGCTCCTTGCAATGGCTGTGCTGGGATTCCGGCGGCGCGACGTCGATGCCTGATGGGCTTGCGGCAGGCCCGGAGCGCAGCTACCCGTCCATTCGGATACAACTGCGCTCACAGGCCGTGGAAACCACGAAGAAAAAATGTTGCGGCTGGCTCCCTGGCCCGACGATTGGGCGCTTCGGGTGCCGTTGCCTTGGGTGCCTAGGCGGCGATGAGGGCCGGCGAATAAGCGCGGCGCCCGGCGTCTGCGCGCGGTGCAAGGACGCTGATGGTGCAGGGTGCCTGCTCCGGATCGATCCTGGCCGGCAGGTGGTGTGTTGCAGAGGACGTATGGAGCATTTCCAGCGCTTCCGGGTCCACCCGGGCGTGGGAAATGTCCAGTTCGAGGTCGAGGCCATTCCGCAGGGAATTGGCGCGTTTAACTACTACATAAAGGGCGTTGACGCTGTGGACGGTGACGTGCCCCTTGGCAATCACGAGGGCCCTGGCGTGGTCGAGATCTACACGGACAACAATGTTCAGCTTGGAATTCAAGTTGTAAAGCCTTCCCCGGCATTGGCTGCGACGCTGCAGCTTCTTGCTATGGCCTGTTTCTTAAGCCTCAATCAGAGTAGGGGCTGAATGTGACGGACGCAACATCAGGCCAATTATTACAACGGTTAGGGTTTCCCCGTTGCCGGAAGCTTCGTGCGGCCCTGAAGCCCCGCCAGGCCCAGGGCCGCTTCCTTCAAGGCCCGTGGAAGGAAAGGCTTGGTGATGTAGGCGGCGGCTCCTGACGCCATTCCGGAAAGGACGTCCTCTTCCTCAGACCTGGCGGTGAGGAACAGCAGCGGAGTCTGGGTCACTTCCCGCAGTGCCCGGGCAACCTCATGACCGTCCATGTCCGGCAGGCCGAGGTCAAGGGTGATCAGGGACAGGGAGGAGCCGGCGGCTGTGCACGCGGCAATTCCCTCGGCCCCGGATTCTGCGGTCAGCACCTTGAATCCTGCACGGCCCAGCACGACAGTAATCAATCCACGGATGTCCGGGTCATCTTCTATGACCAGGCAAACGCCTTGTTCTTCCACTTGGCCCCCCGGCTCTTGCACCTGCCAAAAGTCTAAGGCTGGCACGCAGGTCACGGCCAAAAAGAAGGGATATTTCTTTCCTGCCACCGCCCTTGCCGGGCTGCTATTCAGTGTTACTATGTACCGGTAGTCAGTACTACTAGGTAGCTGGAGGGCGGCCACATGGGCAAGCAGATGACCGAGATGCTCAAGGGAACACTCGAGGGCATCATCCTGGCCATCCTGGCCGTGCAGCCGGCCTATGGCTACGACATCACGGCGCGGCTGCGGGAGCAGGGCTTCGCCGATATTGCCGAGGGGACTGTCTACGCCCTGCTGGTCAGGATCGAGCAGCGCGGCCTGGTGGACGTGGCAAAAGTCCCGTCCGAGAAGGGGCCGCCGCGCAAGGTCTATTCGCTGAACGCGCAGGGCAGGGAGTACCTCGAAGAGTTCTGGAGGTCCTGGAGCTTCCTCGAAAAGCGGATCGGACAACTTCACCGTCACGTCAATAACCCCCAGGAACAAGGAGAGTAACCATGGCCCCAGGATGGATCGAGCGGGTTACAGGCCCTTTCGAGGACAAAAAGCGCTGGCGCCGGTACAAGGCCCGCAAGGAAGAACTCCCCAAGAGCTACCGGACGGCGATCGATGGACTTGAACGCTACTTCATGTATGCCGGGTCAATCGTCAAGGGTGATGTCCTCATGCAGATGCTTGAGGACCTCGCAGACCTGATTGAGCGGGCGGCCGTTGACGGCACGCCCATCCGCGACATCGTGGGGGAGGACCCCGTGGAGTTCGCCGACACCTTTATCCAGAACTACGCGGACGGGCAATGGATCAACAAGGAACGCAAGCGCCTGGCTGACTCCATTGACGAAGCATCCGGGGACGGCGCGTAACCGCGCCGCTAAGGAAGGAACGGAAATGACCGCAGACCAGGCCGTGCAACCCGCCATCCGGGTGCACGGCATCGAGAAGTCGTTCAAGGACCTGCACGTGCTGCGGGGCGTCGACTTCGACGTGAAGGCGGGAAGTATCTTCGCGCTGCTCGGCTCGAACGGAGCCGGAAAGACCACCCTCGTGCGGATCCTGTCAACGCTGCTGAAGGCCGACGCAGGCACTGCCACCGTGCACGGTTTCGACGTCGCCACGCACCCCGGCGACGTGCGCGGGGCGATCAGCCTGACAGGCCAGTTCGCCGCCGTCGACGAAGTGCTTACCGGCCGGGAGAACCTGGTGCTGGTGGCCAGGTTGCGCCACCTGAAGGACCCCGGAGCTATCGCCGACGACCTGCTGGCCCGGTTCTCGCTCACCGAAGCCGGAAACCGGAAAGCATCAACATACTCCGGTGGCATGCGCCGCCGGCTGGACATTGCCATGAGCCTGATCGGCAACCCGCCGGTCATCTTCCTCGACGAACCGACCACCGGGCTGGACCCGCAGGCGCGCCTCGAGGTCTGGCAGACCGTCAAGAGGCTGGCAGGCCAGGGCACCACAGTCCTGCTCACCACGCAGCACCTCGAGGAAGCCGAACAACTCGCCGACCGCATTGCGATCCTGCACGAGGGGACCATCATCCAGAACGGAACCCTCGCCGAACTCAAGCAACTCCTCCCGCCCGCCCGGGTGGAATACATCGAGAAGCAGCCCTCCCTGGAGGATGTCTTCCTCACCCTGGTCGGCGGGGCACGAAAGGACCTCCGATGACAACCCACGTCCTCGGCGACACCGGCGTCCTCACCGGCCGCTCGCTGCGCCACATCCTGCGCAGCCCGGACACCATCATGACCACCGCGGTCACCCCGATCGCGCTGATGCTGCTGTTCGTGTACGTGTTCGGCGGCGCCATCAACACCGGATCCGACGAGTCCTACGTCAACTACATGCTCCCCGGCATCCTCCTCATCACCATCGCATCCGGCGTCGCGTACACTGCCTACCGGCTGTTCCTCGACTTGCAGGGCGGCATCTTCGAGCGCTTCCAGTCGATGCCGATCGCGAGGCCGAGCGTCCTCTGGGCCCACGTGCTCACCTCCCTGGTGGCGAACCTGGCCTCCGTGGCGATCGTCATCGGCGTCGCGCTCATCATGGGTTTCCGCACCGGGGCCTCCCCGGCCGCCTGGCTCGCCGTCGCCGGCATCCTGGTCCTTTTCACCCTCGCACTGACCTGGATCGCCGTGATCGCCGGCCTTTCCGCGAGGACCGTGGACGGGGCGAGCGCGTTCAGCTACCCGCTGATCTTCCTTCCGTTCATCAGCTCGGCGTTCGTGCCTACCGGATCCATGCCCGGCCCGGTCGCGTGGTTCGCAGAGAACCAGCCCGTGACCTCCGTCGTGGATACCCTCCGGGCCCTGCTGGCCCAGGAACCCGTGGGCAGTGAAGCCTGGACCGCCGTCGCCTGGCTGGCAGGCCTCCTCGCCCTGGCCTACGGCTTCGCCATCGCAGCCTACCGGCGCCGGATCCGCTGAGCAGGGTTCCCTGAAGCAGGGTTCCCTGAAGCAGGGTTCCCTGCGGACGGGCCCGTCGCGGCGGAACGCCTTTGTACCGGCCCTGGCGGATGTCAGCCGATGATGGGCCGTTCCTCCGGCAGCCGGAAGAGGCGCGGGCGGGCCGCCAGGGCGAGTGCTGACGCCACCGCCACCGTTCCGATGCGGCCGGTGAACATGAGCGCCATAAGCACCCATTTCGCTGCCGGGGGGAGGTCGTACGTGATGCCGGTGCTCATGCCCACCGTGGCGAATGCGGAGATGGATTCGAAAAGGACCTTTTCCAGGCTGTAGTCCGTGAACATCAGCAGGAGCATGGTTCCAATGACGACGGCGGCGATCCCCAGCAGTGCGACGGACAGGGCCTGCCGCTGGGAGGACGAGCTGATGGAGCGGTGGGCGATGGTCACCTGGTCGCGGCCGCGGACCTCATTCCAGATGGCGAAGCCCAGCACCAGGAACGTCGTGATCTTGATACCACCGGCGGTGCCGGCGCTGCCGCCGCCGATGAACATCAGGATGTTGGTGACCATCAGCGTTTCGGGGGCAGCGGCACCGTAGTCAATGCTGTTGAAGCCGGCGGTGCGGGGAAAGACGCTGCCGGCGAAGGAGCCCAGGATTTTGCCCGTCAGGGAAAGCGGGCCCAGGGTTTGGTGCCTGTTCCACTCGAAGGCCGCGAACAGTGCGAAGCCGGCCACCAGGAGCAGCAGCGTTCCGTAGACGGTCAGGCGCAGGTGGACGGTCCAGTTCTTCGGCGCCACCTCAGCGCGGGTGAGCTGGATGAGCACCGGGAAACCGAGCCCGCCGGCAATCACGGCGAGGCAGATCGGAACGATGATCCACGGGTCTTCGGCGAAGCCGATCAGGTTGTCGCTGAAGAGGGAAAAGCCCGCGTTGTTGAACGCTGAGATGGCATGGAACAGCCCGTGCCACAGGGCGGTGGCAGGGTTCTGGTCGTAAGCGATCCAGAACCGGGCGGTCAGGATCAAGGCTGTTGCTGCCTCGAAGCCGAGCATGATCTTGGCCACCCGGAGCAGCACTGCCCGGACGTCCCCCAGGTTCAGGGTGTGGGTCTCGGACTGGGCCACAAGCTGGCCGCGAAGGCCGATGCTCTTGCGGACCAGCAGCGCCAGCAGCGTTGCCAGGGTCATGATTCCGAACCCGCCCACCTGGATGAGGCCCAGGATGATTCCCTGCCCGAACGGTGTCCAGTAGGTGGCGGTGTCTACGGTGATCAGACCCGTGACGCAGACGGCGGAGACGGAGGTGAACAGCGCATCGATGAACTCCGCGGAGCCCCCGTCCTGCCGGGCTGCCGGGATCATCAGCAGGGCGCCGCCCGTGATGATGACCAGCAGGAAGGCCACCGGGACGGCCCTGACGGGGTGGGTCAGCAGGCGGCGGACAAAGTTGTCCTTTTTGCTTTCCTTCCCGCTTTTGGCGTCCCGGAGCATCTTCTGGATTGCGGCGACATTGGCCGGTTCCGTGCCGGGGTTCCCGGCATTCGGCGAATCCGACGGCGGCGGGCCGCTCCTGCGCAGGCTCATCCCACGTGGATGCCCGGGCGGCGGTCCGGGTCGGGTTCGTTTTCGCGGATGATTTCCCGGACCACCGGGGCAGTGTCGCCGCGGCCCAGGAGAAGGTAGCGCATCAGGTGGGCCAGCGGGTTACCTTCGGACCACTCGAAGTAGGCGTGCGGTTTGACACCCGTGCCGTCCCGCAGCGCAAGGAGGATCGCGGCGATGGCGTTGGGTGCCGCCGGGCTGTTGGCGCGCAGGATCCTGTGGCCGTCCACTTCCACGCCCCGGACTTCCAGGGTCTCGCTGAACTCGGAGGGGTCGGTGATGTCGATTTCCAGGAAGATGACATCCGCGGTGCCGGGCACGGGGTTGTTTTCCCGCTGCACCGCTTCCTTGTCCCTGTACTCGGCGCCGTCCCGGTCCTGCGGACGGTTGGCGATCAGGTTGATCCGGCCGTCGTACTCCAGCGTGTCCCTGATGAAGCGGCGTGCGCCGTCGTCGAACTCTATTTTGTCCACGCGCAGCTCAGTGGTGCGGCTGACGCGGGAGACGAGGGAGATGGCAATGATGCCAAGGATGAAGAACGCGGAGATGGTGATGCCGTCCGGTTTTTCGATCACGTTGGCGGCCAGCGCGTAGAGCATCACCAGCGTGAGCACGGTGAAGCCGATGGACGCCGCGCGCTGCTTCCGGCGGATGGCGGAAATGGTGACGGCGATGGCGCCGGAAACCATCATGGCCAGGACGCCTGTGGCGTAGGCACCGGCCTGGGCGTTGACGTCGGCGTTGAAGCCGATGGTGATCAGGACGCTGATGGCCGTGTAGACCAGCACCACCGGGCGGACGGCGCGGGACCAGTCCGGGGCCATGCCGTAGGAGGGCAGGTAGCGCGGCACGATGTTGATCAGGCCGGCCATCGCCGAGGCGCCGGCGAACCAGAGGATGAGGATGCTGCTGATGTCATAGACGGAGCCGAAGCCGTTGCCGAGCTTTTCGTGGGCAAGGTATGCCAGGGCGCGGCCGTTCGCTTCGCCGCCGTCCTGGAACTGTTCAGCAGGGATCAGGACCGTGGTGACGAAGCTGCTGCCGATCAGGTACACGCTCATGATGACCGCGGCTGCGGTCAGGAGTTTGCGGGTGTTCTTGATCTTGGCGGCGAGCTTCTCCTCGGCAGTGGCGCCTTCGGAGGCCACCAGGGGCATCATGCTGACGCCGGTCTCGAAGCCTGACAGCCCCAGCACCAGCAGGGGGAAAGCCATCAGGGCCGGGCCGACGACCCCGCCCAAGCCTCCGCCGGAGGACGTGAGGGCGGAGGTCCAGCCGTTCAGGGCGCCGGGGGTAGTGAAGATCTCCATGACTCCTGCCCCGATGATCACCGCATTCATCAGCAGGAAGACCGCTACCAGCGGGATGGCCACGGCCACGGCTTCGGAGAAGCCCATCAGGAACACCCCGCCCAGGATCAGGAGCAGGACCACGGTGATCGTGACGGCCTGGCCTTCCAGGAAGTGCGGCAGGAACGGGTTCTCGAGCAGGTGCACGGAGGCGTCGGCGGCTGACAGGGTGATGGTGACGATCCAGGACGTGGCCACGAAGCCGAGCAGGATCAGCACGAAGACCTTGCCTCGCCAGAACGGCAGGAGCCGTTCGAGCATGGCCACGGACCCCTGCCCGTGGGGGCTTTCCTTGGCCACCCGCCGGTACATGGGCAGCATTCCGAGCAGCGTCAGGGCCACGATCAGCAGGGTGGCGAGCGGGGACAGCGCACCGGCGGCCAGGGCCGCGATGCCCGGAAGATAGGACAGGGTTGAGAAGTAGTCCACCCCGGTGAGGCACATGACCTTCCACCAGCTCTGCTGCGGGGCATGGGCTTCGGCGGCTTCCGGGCCGACGGGCTGGTGCACCCGGTGTTCAAGCAGCCACCGGGTGAAGGCGCTGCCGGGCACTATTTCACGTTCAGGGTTGGGAACGGTGGCGGGAAGGGAGAACTGGGCGGGAGCCGTCAAGGGACGTGTCTTTCTTTTCTGCCGGATGAGGACACACCGGCCCCCGTTTCCAGGCGCGGCACTGTGCTGTAACCACCGGAGCCTAGCACCGGGCAGTTCCTGTCCAACGGGCGTTTCCGGGGATCTTAATGCTTTCTTAACGCCTCTGCCGCAGCAGCGCAGGGTGTAGCGGCGCAGGGATTCACCGGGTCCGGAGGGTCACTCCTGGAAGCGGTACCCCAGGCCGGTTTCAGTGAGTAGGTGCCGGGGGTTGGCCGGGTCCAGTTCAAGCTTCCGCCGCAGCTGTGCCAGGTAGACCCGCAGGTAGGCGGTCTCGTCCGCGTAACCCGGGCCCCACACCCGGGTAAGGATGTCCTCGTGGGTGACCAGGGCGCCGCTGTTCCTGACCAGCAGTTCCAGGATGTTCCACTCGGTGGGCGTCAGCCGCACAGGCACTCCGCGGCGGGTCACCTGTTTGGCGGGCAGATTAACAGTGAACACATCCGTCTTCACAACCGGGGCGTCCCCCGGGGCCCCGCGGCGCAGGGCGGCGCGGAGCCGGGCAAGGAGTTCATCCATCCCGAACGGCTTGGTTACGTAGTCATCCGCGCCGGCGTCCAGGGCCAGGATCTTGTCCTCGGAGCCGTGCCGTGCCGAGAGGACCAGGATGGGCACTTTGTTCCAACGCCTGAGGCGGCGGATGACCTCGACGCCGTCCAGGTCGGGAAGCCCCAGGTCCAGGATGATGATGTCCACCGGGTGCTGCGCAGCCTGCTCCAGCGCGCTCTGGCCGGTGAACGCGGTCACGGTGGAATAGCCCCTGGCGTTCAGGTTGATCTGGAGCGCACGGAGGATCTGGACCTCGTCGTCAACAATCAGGACTGTTGCCATGATGCCCCCCTTATGCCGGGTTCCGGCGCGGCGCCGGTGGAGAGCGGCAGCCGGACCACCATGGTCAGGCCCCCGCCAGGAGTGGGTTCAGCCAGTAGGACCCCGCCCATGGCCTCGGTGAACCCCTTTGCGACAGCCAGGCCAAGGCCGATCCCCGTCCCCGGAGTGGTGTCATCCGCGCGCTGGAAGGGCCGGAACATGGCCAGGACCTCATCGGCGGGGATGCCCGAGCCGTGATCAACCACGGTGAGCTCACTGGCGGGAACATCCCCAATTCTCGCACTGCCCGCACCTCCCACCGCGCCGGCAATCACCACATCGGAATCCGGGGCGTACTTGAGTGCGTTCTCCACGAGGTTGGCGATGACGCGCTCCAGCATCCCCGGGTCCGCATCTACGGGGGGCATGTTGTCCGGCAGCAGCACCCGGAGGCGCTCCGAGTCCGTTCCCCGCAGTGCCTCGCCCACCACATCCACCCAGTAGACCGGGCGGATGAGGGGCGCCACCGAATCGGCCGTGATCCTGGACATGTCCAGGAGGTTGCTGACCAGCCGGTCCAGCCTGTCCGCGCCGTACTCGATGGTGGCCAGGAGTTCTTCCTGTTCCTCGGGCCCGAAGGTGATGCTCTTGTCCCGCAGGCTGCTGGAGGCCAGCTTGATGCCGGCCAGGGGGGTGCGCAGGTCATGGGACACCGCCCGCAGGATGGAGGTCCGCATGGTGTTGCCCTCGGCCAGGCGCAGGTTTTCACGCTGGCTGGCAGAGAGTTCCTCGCGCTGCACCATGGCCAGCAGGTGTGCGCCGAAGGCGGCCAGCAGCCGCCTTTCGTCCTGCGAGAGTTCCCTTCCCGTCAGGGTGAGCATCCTGTCCCCGTTCAGCTGCTCCACCGTGTCCGCCTCCGATACTTCAGCGGGGCGGGGTTCGCCGGAGAATTCCCGGAGCTCCCAGACCGCGGACCTGCCGGTCCCGCGCCTGGCCCACAGCCCGGCACACTTCACCTGGAAATGTTCCCTGACCTGGTCCAGGAAGGCGGGGATGCTGTTGCCCTCGGCGACGGCCCGGCGGCTCAGTTCGCCCAGGACGGCGGCCTCCGCGCCGGCTATGTGTGCTTCCTTGCTGAGCTTGGCCGAGCGGTCCACCACCAGCGAGACGGCCACCGCCACCAGGACAAAGATGAGCAGCGCCAGGACGTTTTCCGGATCGAGGACTGACAGGGACCCGACCGGCCGGACACTGAAGTAGTTGACGATGAGCCCTGCGAGGACGGCCGCCGCCACGGCCGGCCAAAGCCCCCCGAGCAGGGCGACGCCCACAATGCCGGTCAGGTGGACCAGCATGTCCGTTGACAGCTGGTTGTGGGGGAGGAGGTCCAGGATGAACTGCAGGGCAGGGGGAAGCCCCACCGCCAGGGCAAACGCGGGGATCTCCCGGCGCCGGCCCAGCCGGGGAGGCGTCCGCCTCTGGCCGCCGGAGGGGCCGGGAAGGTGGTTGATGAGGTGGACATCCATGGCGCCCGCATCCCTCAGCACACCGGCTGCCACCCCGCTCCGGCCCCGGAAAGGGGACCGGCGCGAGGGGGACCCCACCATGATCTGGGTGGCGTTGATGCTCCGGGCGAAGTCCACCAGGGCCTGCCCGACGTCCCGCCCGCCGATGGCGTGGAATACGCCGCCGAATTCTGCCGTGAGCCTGCGCAGCATCTCCAGGTCCTTGCCGGACTCCGCGGCTCCCTCCGTGCCGGTACGGACGTGGATTACGTGGAGCTCCGCGCCGGTGGCCGCGGCGAGCATCCTTGCGGCACGGCGGACCAGGACCTGGTCGCGGCTCTTCCCGCCCACCCCGACGGCGATCTTTTCCCGGGCCGGCCAGCTCTCCCGGACCCTCTTCAATTCCTTGTAGTCGGACAGGTCTGCGTCCACGCGCTCAGCCAGCCACAACAGTGCGAGCTCCCGCAGGGCGGCGAGCGTGCCGATGCGGAAAACGCCGGCAAGCGCGGCGTCGGCCTCTTCCCGGGTGCCGTAGATCTTTCCGTCGGCAAGCCGCTGGCGCAGCAGCTCAGGCGAGGCGTCCACCAGTTCGATCTGGCCGGCGCCCCGCACCACGGTGTCCGGGACAGTGAGTGATTCCTGCTCTCCCGTGACCTCCCGGACCGCGTCGGAGAGGGATTCCAGGTTCCTGATGTCCAGGGTGGAGATGACGTTGATCCCGGCGTCGAGCAGGGTGTCCACCTGCTCCCACCGGTGCACACCGCCCGAGGCGGCGGCGTAGTCGTCCACCAGGACAATGTCCGGCGCCCGGTCCTTAACGGCCTGGACGTCCAGCCCGCCTTCCAGGCCCTCGGTCCCCGGTTTCGGGCACAGCTCCAGGCCCTCCAGCATCTCCTCATTGTCGGCACGGCCTTTGGCAGCGACCGCACCGACGACGACGTCGAAGCCCTCCCCGGCCAGCCTGCGGCCTTCTTCCAGCAACGCAAACGTCTTGCCTGCCCCGGGCGCAGCCCCAAGAAAGATGCGCAGATTACCTCGTGCCATGGCTCTATTGTTCCCCCTGCGCGATCGTTCCCCCTGCGCACATGGTGGTTTGGCTAGAGTGATGGGTGGACTGAAGGCAGGGGGCCGCATGGTGGAAGAAACGCAGACGGGTATGGCCGGGACGATCCTGGGCGAACGCTACAGGGTTGGCCAGGTAATTGGCGACGGCGGCATGGGGAGCGTCTACCGGGGAACCGACGTGGTGCTGGGCAGGGAAGTGGCGCTTAAGGTCTTCCGTGCCGACGTCACCGATCCGGACGAACTGCGGAGGCAGCAGGCAGAAGCCCGGATGCTTGCCGGGCTGAACCACCCCGGCCTGGTGACGCTTTTCGACACCGGAACCCTGCTGAGCGGCGGGCGGGAGGTGCCGTTCCTGGTGATGGAACTGGTCAGCGGCGTGGACCTGCGCGGGCACCTGGCTTCGGGCCCGCTGCCCGGCGCTGAGGTGGCCCGGCTGGGCGCCGAGCTAGCGGGGGCGCTGCAGTACATCCACCACCGGGGCGTGGTCCATCGCGACATCAAACCCGCCAACATCCTCCTGACCCGTTACACGGCGGATTCCCCCCTGCGCCCCAAGCTGGCGGACTTCGGCATCGCACGGATGCTCGACGGCGCCCGGGTCACCGCCACCAACATGGTTCCGGGGACGGCGGCCTACTTGAGTCCGGAGCAGGCCAGCGGGGAGCAGGTTGGACCGCCGGCGGACATCTATGCGCTGGGGCTTGTGCTGCTGGAGGCGCTGACCGGGAAGGTGGCATTCCCCGGGCCGCCGCTTGAGGCCGCAGTGGCCAGGCTCTCGCGGGACCCGGATATTCCCGCTTCCCTGGGCCCGAGCTGGGTGCCGCTTCTCGCCGCCATGACTGCACGGGACCCCCGTGCACGGCCGGAGGCCTCGGCCGTGGCCGCAGAATTCGGCACGGCCGGAGACTGGGGCGGGCTGGCCGATGCAGGCGGCGGGGCAACGGCCGCCACCGCAGCCCTTCCGCAGCCCACCCGCGTCCTTGCTCCCCAACGGCCCGGAAATGCTCCCGGACCGTCCGGGAACTCCGGGCCCGCAGCGCCGGCAGGTACCCGGGGTCCCAGGCTTCCCTCCCTTTCCGGCAGCGAAGCAACCAACGCGACGTCATGGCAGCGGGCTCCCCGGGCAGGCATCGCTGAAGCCGGGGCAGGAATCCCTGAAGCGCCGGCCCGCGGGCCATCAATCGCGCGGCGTCCGTGGAAGAAGCCCGGCACAATGGGAGGCCGCCGGCCCTGGGTCCTTGCCGCCGTCGCCGTTCTTGTGCTGGTCCTCGCGGCAGTCCTGCTGGCCGCCATCCAACGTCCCTCCCCGGCCCCCGTGGAAACACCCCAGCCGGTCATCACCGGACCGCTGGGCGAGCACTTCAAGGAACTGGAAGAGAGCGTCACGCCATGAGCCGGACAAAACACGCGGTCCGGATCCTGGCCGCCTGCCTGGGGCTTGTGCTGTTGACGTCCTGCGCCGGTGCGTCGGAGGTGGATGCAGGAACGGCGGAAGGCCTGCAGGCCCGGGTGGCCTCGGCTAAGCAGTTCGCCGCGCAGCAGGACTTTCCGGCGGCGCTCGCCGAGCTTCAACAGCTGGGCCAGGACGTGGCAACCGCAGCGGAAAAGGGCCTGATGTCGGCCGAACGGAAGGCGCGCGCGGAGGCTGCGATCAGCAAGATCAGGGCTGAACTCGAGGCGGCGCAGCAGGCGGCGGAGCCGCAGCCCGCACCTTCCGCGGAACCAACGGCCGCTGAGGACCAGGAGGACGCCCAAAAGGAGGCTGAAAAGCAGCTTGAGGATGCCAAGAAGGACGCCGAGAAGGGCAAGGGCAAAGGTAACGGGTAAAGGCGGAGTAACCTCCGGCCGTTAGTACACGCTTGCCTGAATACATCTGTGGATGTACTTTGAGTCCATGGAATTGCTCATTCAGGCCCCCGTGCTGTCCAGGTTCGGTTATGCGGTGTCGGATGCCACCCGTGCGCGGATTCTCCTGGCCCTCTCGGAAGCGCCTGCTTATCCCTCGGATTTGGCGGACGCCCTGGGCGTCTCGCGGCAGAGCATGTCCAACCACCTGGCCTGCCTGCGCGGCTGTGGACTGGTGGTTGCTGTCCAGGACGGGCGGCGGAGCCGCTACGAACTCGCGGACGCCCGGCTTGGCCACGCCATCAAGGACCTGATCGGCGTTGTCCTTGCCGTGGATCCGGCCTGCTGCGCCCCGGACGGGGAGTGCGTGGCATGACGCTGATCCACACACCAACCCCGGAACGCCGTGCGGTGTTGAGCCGGAGGATCCGGCTGTTCGCGGCCGCCACCATCAGCTATAACGTCATCGAGGCCGTGGTGGCACTCTGGGCCGGCGGGACCGCGGACTCCTCGGCGCTGGTGGGCTTCGGCCTGGACTCGGTCATAGAGGTGGCATCCGCCCTGGCGCTGTCCTGGCAGTTCACCGCCAAGGATCCGGAGCGGCGCGAGCACCTGACCCTCCGGATCATTGCCATTTCCTTCTTTGCCCTGGCCGCGTTCGTGAGCGTGGACGCGGTCCGGTCACTCACGGGCGGGGGAGAAGCCCGGCACTCGGCGCCCGGAATCGCAATCGCAGCCTTGAGCCTGGCGGTCATGCCTGTCCTGTCCTGGGCGCAGCGCCGCGCCGGGCGGGAACTGGGCTCCAGGACCGCCGTGGCCGATTCCAAGCAGACGCTGCTCTGCACGTACCTTTCGGCCGTGCTGCTGGTTGGCCTGGTCCTGAACAGTGCATTGGGCTGGTGGTGGGCCGATGCCGGGGCCGCCCTGGTCATCGCCGGCATCGCCGTCCGTGAAGGCATCGACGCCTGGCGGGGTGAGGCCTGCTGCCCTGTCCTGCACGCCAATGACGGCAACGGCCCTGGTGAAGAAGACGCTGCCTGCTGCACCGGCTGCCAGGCAGACGCCCAGCCGGCGCCGGAAACCCCGGCATCCGGGCCGCCGCCGTCCGATCGCTGAGCGCCCGCCTCCACCCCGGGGAACGTCCGGACCGCAGTGCGGAACCAGGATCCGGGTTCCGCACTTTCCCTTCCCCGCCAGTTGGCGCGGGTGGATCATTTAGCCATGGACAAGCGCGCAAGCCGTGGCGGCCATGGCGCCGCCGAGGGCGCGGAGACCGCGAACGGGCCCGGGCGCCCCGGGCAACCGGCCCGGCCGGACCACGTGGTGGTGTTCGTCCACGGCATGGGGCGGGCCCTCAAGGGCGGCACCCTTCAGGAGTGGGCCCAGCCGCTGATGCTGAGCCTGCACGATCTCTCCCTGGACATGGTGCCGCACACCGCGCATCCGCACCTGGTGATCACCAAGGCCAACGCGGTGGGCGACGCGCCGGAGGTGCTGGTCAAGGTCCTCCGCGGCGTGGACGGCCACGAACCGGACTACCTGACTGTGCTCATGACCGAGGCGTCCTGGGGCAGGGACTTCGAGCCGGCGTCGGCCGCTTCAACCTACTCGTGGGCGCTGCGCACGGCCCTGCGCGTGTACATGCGGTCCGTGCAGCTGATCAAGTGGAACCTCCATCCCGGCCAGCGGAAGGACATCGGGTGGCTCGGCGCCTGGCTGCGGCAGCTGGTCCTCACGTCGCTGGCCGCGTTCGCCGGGTTCTTCATCCTGCTTGCGGTGCTGGTGGTGCTGCTGCTGATCATCATCCTGGCGTGGATTCCGGGGCCGGGCCGGTGGGTGGGGAGGCTCGTGTCCCTGTTCGCGGACTTCCTGGGCGATCCCCAGGTGTGGAAGCGCAAGCCACTGCAGGCCGCGGCCATGCGGCAGCGGGTGGTGGACACGCTCCAGCGCTGGGACCACAGCCCGGGCACGGAGGTGACCGTGGTGGCGCACAGCCAGGGCGCGGCGATCACCGGGCAGGTCCTGTTCCAGAACCAGGCCCGCGCCACCAACTTTGTCAGCGTGGGCAGCGGGCTGGACCTGCTGGGCTACGCGCAGTGGGGCGGCGGGACGGGGGAGGACCCGGTGACGGACTGGCTGGCCAACCCCCGTCGCCCCCGGTGGATCAACGTGTGGGGGAAGTTCGACTTTGTGCCCGCCGGGCCCATCTCCACGCACGCCAACGGCCCGCTGCCGGTCTTCGGCAAGATCTACGCCCGGGACACCGGGGGCGACGGCGGTCCGGGCCCCGAGGAACATCCCGTGTACAACAGGTCCGCCCTGATCTACGACCACATTGTCTACTCCAAGAACCGCGTTGAGGTGCTGGATCCGCTGGCGCGGCTGGTCCTGGACCCGCCGCCACCGGACACTGCCGGGCTGGCGTTCAGGATGCTCGACGGCGACCGGCGGCTCCGCCCGCACCGCGTCATGGTGAAGAGCCTGGGCGTGACGCGGCTTCTCGCCGTCATCACCTCAGCTTTGAGCGCTCCTGCTGCGCTGGCGTGGCTCGGTTCCCTGGACTGGACGCGGAACCTGGTCCAGTGCGGCCCGCCCGGCGCCGCCGGGGATCCCTGGTGGTCCGCCTGGCTGTGCTCCGGCCCGACCTACCACTGGGCGCACTGGCAGGACCTGGGCGTGCTGGCCGTGACAACCGCCGTGTTCGCCGGCGTGCTGGTGGGACTCCTGAACGGGCCGGTGTGGGGAGTGCTGCACGACCGGCTGCAGCGGCTGCGCAAGCCGTCCTTCCGGCAGTCCAGCGATCCCACGCGGAACCTGCCGGCCAACCCCTGGTGGTACGTCACGTGGTATTTGCTGATCGTGACGGGGGTGGCCGTGGCCGTGCCGTTCATGCTGGCGTGGCCGGACCTGCCCTGGGTGGCCGTGGTGGTGCTGGTGCTTGCGCTCTGGGCGCTCTGCTTCACGCGCACGAGCATAACGGGCCTGCCGGCGCGGACCGGTGAACCCGTGCAGGCGCAAGCGGCTGCCAAGCCGCAGCGGGCGGCACCCCAGCGGCCGCCCGGCGTCGTCCGCGGCGAAAGGCAACAGGCTCAGCCCACCGGTTCGGCAAGCCTTCCGGCTAACACCGTGACCGGTGCGGCGGACCAGCGCTCGCGCTCGGGCTCATAGGAAATGACGACGGCGGCGTCGCTGTCCCGTGCCTCGTCCATGGCGAGCAGCAGGGCGTCCTCCACGTGCCGGGCGTACTCCAGCCGCTCCGCCAGCGTGCCCTGCAGGTCGGCGTCGTCAATCAGCACGTGGCCCTTGCCGTCCACGATGACTTTCAGTGAATACCCCTGGTCCTCGTGCAAGGACCCCCTGGTGGATGAAATTTCGGTGACTCTGTCTGCCCGGACCAGCCCGTTGCCGAGCGTGCGGATCCACACTTCACCCATCGAATGACCTCCCCGTTGGCATGGGCGCGGAACAGCGCCCCATAAAGCGAACGCTACTCCTCCGCGGGGCATTTGTGACCCCCGAATTGCTACATTTACGGGCCTTTTGGCACTTCCGGCCGGGGTTTCCCGTGGGAACGATGTTGGCAGGCGGCGCGCCCAATCATTCCGGCCGTCCACTCGCTTTGGGAGTCACTATGGCGGACAAGACCGTGACCACCCGCGGCGGCAACATTGGCTCTGTGCTGGTTAACGCCGTGCTGCTGTGGGGGATCAACATCTGGCCGGGCTGGAAGGTTGTGCCCTTCCTGACGGCGGACATGGAACGTGTGCTCGGAATTATCAACGCGTCCCTGACCGCGGGCATCATCGCCAACCTCATCTTCGTGGTGATCCGCAACCGGGGCGTCATGGCCCTGGGGAACCTGGCGGTCCTGGGCATCGGGCTTGCGGCTACCCTCCGGATGCTGGAGGTCTTTCCCTTCGACTTTGGGGACAGCTGGTCCGGCTGGCCCGTGGTGGTGCGGGTCCTGCTGGTGCTGGGCATCGTGGGCTCCATCATCGGCATGGTGGTGGAAATCGTGGCCATGTTCAGGTCGCTGGCAGGCTTCGGAGAGCGGGCCCGCCAGTAGTCTCCCGGCGCTGGGGATAGCCGGGCTGGCGTTGTACCGCGCTGCGCACCGAGGCCCGGGTTCGGTGCGCACGGACAGTCCCTGCGCACTGAGCCCTGCCCTCGGGGCGCAGGCCGGCGGCGTGCCGGGGAAAGGGCGTGCCGGGCGCGGCCATAGGATAAATCTGATGACTTCCCCGGACGACCCCCAGCCCTTCAGCCTGCGCGGCATGGCGGTGGCTGCTTTCGGGCCCACGCTGCTCTACGGGATCGGCACGGGAGCCATCCTGCCCGTGGTGGCCCTCACCGCCCGCGACCTCGGCGCTTCGGTGGCCGTCGCGGCCCTGGTCGTCACGCTGATCGGCGTGGGGTCCTGGTTCTTCAACCTGCCCGCCTCCCTGGTGACCCTCAAATTCGGTGAGCGCTGGTCCATCGTGGCTGCCGCCGTCGCCGCCGGGCTCGCGCTCGCGGCGGCCGGGCTGACTTCCGTGGTCCCCAACGGGCTGTGGCTGCTCGCAGTGGCGATGGCCGTCGTCGGGATGTCCGGGGCCGTGTTCGGCCTGGCCCGGCAGAAGTACCTCACCGAGGCCGTGCCCGTGGAATTCCGGGCCCGGGCGCTCTCCACGCTGGGCGGGGTGAACCGCATCGGCGTGTTCATCGGCCCTTTCCTTGGCGCGGCGGTGATGCAGTTCGCCGGGATCAGCGGTGCCTACTGGGTGGGCGTGGTGGCCATGGCGGGAGCCGCGCTGCTGTCCCTCACCATCCCGGACCTGGCCGTTGCGCCAGGGCCCGACGGCGGGCACAAGGGTCCGGAGCCCACCCTCCGGAGCGTTGCGGCGTCCCACGCAGGCGTGTTCCTTTCGCTGGGGGTGGGGATCCTGCTGCTCAGCGCCCTCCGCTCCTCCCGGCAGGTGGTCATCCCGCTGTGGGCGGACAACCTGGGCCTGGACGCCACCTCAGCTTCACTGATCTACGGGCTCTCCGGCGCGATCGACATGCTGGTGTTCTATCCCGCCGGCAAGCTCATGGACCGGAAGGGCCGGCAGTTCGTCGCCGTCCCGTCCACGCTGCTGATGGGCGTGGCCCTGCTGGTGATTCCGCTGACCGGCTCCTTTGCGGGGCTGCTGCTGGCGGCGCTGCTGATCGGGTTCGGCAACGGCATCAGTTCGGGACTGGTGATGACGCTGGGCGCCGACTTCTCACCGGACCGGGGCCGCGGGCAGTTCCTGGGGCTGTGGCGGTTCATGGCCGACGCAGGCTCCACCGCCGGGCCCGTGCTGCTCTCCGGGGTGACTGCCCTTGCCACCCTTGGCGCGGGGATCTCAGCCACCGGCATACTGGGGTTCGCGGCGGCGGCCGTGTTCGCCGTCGTGATTCCGCGCCTGAAGCACCGCCGCAACTACTGACCGGCGGGAGCGCGGGATATCCTCGACAGATGAGTGAACCGGGCACGCCCATGAGGATCAGTGCGCTGCAAAAAGGTGCCTGGTGGCTGCAGGACTACCTATATGCCGCGGGATGGCAGGTCCGCGGCATGTTGTCGCGCGTCCAGCCCGGGTCCTTCCACCAGGGCCACCGGCGGCCGGTGCTGATCATCCCCGGTGTATACGAAAACTGGCAGTTCATGATGCCGCTCATCCAGTCCATCCACGACGCCGGCCATCCCGTCCACGTGGTCACGGTGCTGCAGCGGAACCAGCTGGACGTCCCCGCGGCGGCCCGGATGGTGGCGCAGCACCTGGAGGAAGCGGGGCTGCGGGACGCCGCGATCGTGGCGCACAGCAAGGGCGGCCTGATCGGAAAGTACGCCATGCTGATGCTGGACCCTGAGCAGCGGATCGACAGGATGGTCACGGTCTGCACGCCGTTCTCCGGTTCGCGCTATGCCAGGTACATGCTGCTGCCGAGCCTGCGCATCTTTTCGCCCCGGCACCCCCTGACCCTCGAACTGGCCCGCGAAGAGGCGATCAACAGCCGGATCACGTCCATCTACGGCCCGTTCGATCCGCACATTCCGGAGGGCAGCGTCCTTCCCGGCGCCACCAACATCGAGCTGCCCACCGCAGGGCACTTCCGGATTTTGGGTGATCCCCAGACGGCGCGGATCATCGTTGAGCAGCTGAACCCCGACGAGCCGTGACCCCCGGGCTGGAAAATCCGGATGTCGGGGACCCGCATTGGGGGTCCTCCGGCGCGGGGTCCGCGCGGGCGGTTCCGGCCGAACCTGACCACTCCCGTTCCAGCAGCGCCTTGGAGCGCCGGCAGAGCAGGTGGGCCACAGTCCTGGCGATGCTGCAGCGGCTGCTGTACCTGGCGGTCACCGTCGCCGTCGGCTGGGCTGTGTACTTTTTCCTGCTCGCCAGGCTCTCCCGCGGCCCTGAGCAGGCGTGGGTGTTCCTGCCCGTCTGGCTGATCCTTGCCTATGCGCTGCTGCCGCGCGTCCACAAGATCCTGAGCAGCCTGTACATCCCTGACTACTTCATCGGCCGGGCAAGGACGGGCGACGGCGTGCTGGGCGATCCCGTCAATCTCGCCGTAGTGGGGACGGAGGAAGAGCTGCGGCGGGCCATGCTTTCCGCCGGCTGGGTGGAGGCGGATCCCATCACCCCGGCGACCGCCTGGCACACCCTGGTGTCCACCGTCCTGGGCCGCAGCTATCCCGCCGCCCCGGTAAGTTCCCTGTACGTCTTCGGCAACAGGCAGGACCTGGCGTTCCAGCGCGAGATCGACGGGAACCCGCGCAAGCGGCACCATGTCCGGTTCTGGAAGTGCCCGCCCGGTTGGATGCTGCCGGGAGGCCTGTCCGTGGACTGGGTGGGGGCCGGCACGTACGACAGGAGCGTGGGACTGTCCCTGTTCACGTTCCAGATCACGCACAAAATTGCCGACCGTACGGACGAGGAACGCGACTTCATCATCGCCACGCTGCAGGCAGCCGAGGCCGTGCAGTCCGTGCACGTCATCCTCAACTACTCCAGCGGCTACCACCACCGCAACGGCGGCGGCGATGCCATCCGCACCGACGGGCATTTGCCGATCATTGACCTGTACGAGCCGGGCAGGCCCGGTGTTTCCGCCTGACTGCAGGTGCGGGGCGCCCGAACCTCGCATACGCTCCGAGTCCAATCGAAACCAGGAACAGGGCAGTACCTGTGGCCTCGGGCCCGGCCAGCAATCCCGCGGCCAGGAAACCGCTGTCCATTGCCAGGGCGAGGAAGTGAATTTTTGGCGGTATCCTCATCTTGCGCCTCCCCGCCCTGCATGCTTTGCCTGGCCCGCGGATCAGTCGCGTTCAGGCGCGCCCGTGCGCAGGACCTGGAAATCTGCTCCCAGTTCAACGTCAACTTCGGAACCGTCGTCAAGAATGATTTCCGCCTCGTAGGCGGCGCCGCCTTCATTCTCCCTTTCGACGTCCCCGATCCGGCCCTTGCCCACGTTCGCCAGTGCGGCTTGTCCTGCCCTGTCGCGGTCTGCAGCGCTCAGCGGCTGCCCTGAATCGTCGTCCCGGCCCTCCGAGACCACCCGGAACGAGCTGTCGAGTTCCACTTCCACCCGGTTGCCGTTGTTCAACTGAACGTTCACTTCATAGGAAGTATTGGGGTCGTTGTCAGTCTCGGCGCTGATAACGGTGCCGGGACCCGTGCGGGCAATGGCCGCATCGCTGGCCTGCTGCAGGGCGCTTCCGGTCAACGGCTGGTCGTCGCCCGGGGCGGTGCCGGCAGTGGCGACGGACGCTCCGGTGATGGCGGCTGCCGCGGCAGCAACGCCTGTGATCAAAAGAATTTTCCGGCCCATGACGGTCTCCTGTTGTGTGGCCCCCAGCAGATCCTGATCGATAAAACCAGTGTGCTGCCAAGGCTTCTGCGCCCACAAATTCCGCCGGGCAAATCTCAGCCAGGGCTCAGTTTGCCTCAGCAGGGGCACAGCCTGGACAGGGGAATCAAAAACAGTTGCCGGGAGGGTTTGTCACAGGCGGCAGCGGGACGCATCCTTGGTTCATGGATGCCGAAAAGCGGCGCCCCCGCTTCGGGAAAACGCGCACCCGGCGCTGGGGGGTGCGCAAGCGGGCAACGGCCACGGCGGTCGCCTTTGTGGCGGCCGCGCTGCTCGTGGGCGGACTGATTCTCCTGCTGCTGCTGCAGAGGGCCCTGGTGGCGTCCACCGAAAGGCTCACCCGGCTCCAGGCCGAGGATGTGGTGGCCCACATCGCGGAACAGGACCTCGAGGAAGCGGCCAACTATGTCAGGTCCGCGGCGCGCCCGGGCCAGTACATCCAGATCCTAGACCCCAACGGAGCTGTCCTGGCGGCGTCGGTCCCCGCCGCGGCTACCAGGCCCATTACGGCGCTGCGGCCGGAAGCCAAACAAACGCTGTTCGAGAATGTCTCCGTGCAGCAGAGCCTGTTCGATGATGACCTGCTCGTTGCGGCCACGGGCGTTGGCGAGGACGGGAAGGTGTACACCGTAGCCGTTGCCGCCACGGTAACAGTGCAGGCGGAGACCGTGGCCACCGTGGCATGGTTCATCCTTGGCGCCGCGCCACTCCTCCTGGCAGGTGTGGGCTTCGGGGTCTGGATCCTCGTGGGACGGTCACTGCGGCAGGTTGAGCAGATCCGCGACCAGGTTGCGGGCATTAACGCCCGGAGCCTGGACGGCCGGGTGGGGGTGCCCCGGACGTCCGACGAGATCCAGGCCTTGGCGCAGACGATGAACATGATGCTGGACCGGCTGGAGGCCTCGGACCGGGAACAGCGGCGCTTCGTTTCCGATGCGAGCCACGAACTGCGCAGCCCGCTGGCAACCCTCAGCGCCGCGGTGGAGATCGCAGCTGCCGATCCGTCCGGGGTCATGTGGGAGGAGACCAAGGAGGTTGTGGCCGGGGAAACGGCCCGGATGCGCTACCTGGTCCAGGACCTGCTGACCCTGGCCAAGGCCGATGACCAGGGCCTGCGCCTGGAGGCGGCGGACGTGGACCTGGACGACGTCCTCAACGACGAAGTCCGCCGCCTGCGCTGCACCAGCAGGCACCAGATCGAGGCCAGGCTTGAACCGGCCCGGATCACCGGTGATGTCCGGAGCCTCGGCCGGGCCATCAGGAATGTCCTGGACAACGCGGAGCGGTACGCACGGGCACGGATCAGCATCCAGGTGCGCAACTCGCCGGACGGCGTCCTGCTCACCATCGACGACGACGGCCCGCCCGTGCCCGTTGCCGAACGAGAGCGGATCTTTGAACGCTTTGTCCGGCTTGACGAAAGCCGGTCGCGCGAAAGCGGCGGCAGCGGCCTGGGTTTGGCCATCACGTCCGCGATCGTCAGCGCCCACGGCGGCCGGATCCTGTGCACGGAAGCTCCCGACGGCGGCTGCCGGTTCGAGCTGGCATTTCCCGCCCAGGCCACCAGGGTTGAGTCCGCCGAGAAGGCCTTGGTCCAGCCGCTCACTCCGCTGAAAGGGCCGGGGAAACCGTTGCGGCAGGGCGGTCGGGGGTGAGCATGTACCCCATTCCCCGGATGGTGGTCAGGGTGTGCAGCCCGAAAGGCGTATCGATTTTCCGCCTCAGGTAGCCCATGTACACCTCGACGACGTTGCCCCCTCCCTCGAAGTCGGAACCCCAGACGTTGTCCAGGATTTCGGACTTGGACACCACCTGGCCGTGCCGGCGCATCAGGTAGTACAGCAGCGCGTACTCCTTGGCGGTGAGCCCGATGGGGGTGTCTCCACGGCGGACACTGCGGCTCACGGAATCCAGGTTCAGGCTTCCGAGGGCGAGGACCACAGGCCGCTCGGGGGCGCCGCGGCGTGCCAGGGCCCGGATGCGGGCCACCAGCACCAGGAAGCTGAAGGGCTTTGTAAGGTAGTCGTCCGCGCCAAGATCGAAGGCGTCGGTCTGGTCGTACTCACCGTCTTTTGCCGTCAGCATCAGGACCGGCGTCCAGATCCGGTGTTCCCGGATTCCCCTGAGTACGTCGTAGCCGTTCTTCAGGGGCAGCATCAGGTCCAGCAGGATCACGTCATAGGGGTTCTCCACTGCAGCCCGCAGGCCGCTGACGCCGTCGTGTGCCAGGTCCACGACGAACCCTTCATTGCGCAGCCCGCGCCGAACCGTTTCGGCCAGCACCACTTCGTCGTCGACGATCAGGACCCTCATGACCGCGCCTCCCGGTTCATACCGACAGTATCCATGACCCCGTTGGGCTGCACCACACTCGGCACGGGGTAGGCGGCCGGAAGTCCCGGCGCCGCCTTGGGGGGCATACGGCGCCGGGACGCGGGAGACCTGGCGGCGCCCACTTCAAAACGACGCCAGGAGACCGATGGGCGGGGTCAAAGAGCACCAATGTGGTCGAAATCCCCGGCCAAGCACCAGCAAGTATTCACGGGCTGTATCAAAAAAGGGGCCGGAAATTCCTCAAGAAACCGTCAACATTCACCCAGCCGGGGTCAGAACCGACCGTCAGCGCCCTGGCGGGTCCCGCCGTCGTGCGGCATACGCGAACAGTGAGGTGGTGGCGACGGTGGCCAGGTAACCGGCGATCACGATCAGCGCAATCCCGGCCCAGAAATAGTTCGTGGTGCTGGCCTCCTGCCAGGGGCCGGGCGCGATGCGGGCCAGCGAGTACACCGCCACCGCCGCGGACACCAGCCCGATCGCAACCGGCAGCGTCAGCCAGAGCCGTGCCGAGCCGATGTGCCTGCCGAACCCGTCCCACTCATTCCAGGACCCGCGCCGGATGATGAGCCACCCCGCCGGAATCATGAACGCGCCCACCAGCAGGAACGCGGCCACCACGTCCGCCGGCCGGTGCCACTGGTTGATCAGCGTTGAGACCCCGGAGGCGATGGCGAAGGTGCCGCCCACAAAACCGGCCATCGGACGCCACCGGGGGGAGGCCATGAGGAAGACCGCGGCCGCAGCCGAGGCCGCCAGCGTGGTGTGCCCGGACGGCAGCGAGTTCAGCTCCAGCGTCACCACACCCTTGTCCGGGCGGGCCGGGAGCAGGTCCTTCAGCACCTGGGTGGCGATGTTCGCCCCGACGCACGCGGCCACGGCGATCCCGGCCTCCGCCCAGTGCTTCCGGATCACCGTGACAAACAAAACCACGACGGCGGCCATCACCAGTGAGATGGTGGGCAGCAGGTCCAGGAACCGCGTGCTCGCCTTGCCCGCCGGGCCGTGGATGCCCACGGCCTCCACCAGCGCCGACTCATCGATGAACTGGCCGGTGGTGGTCTGCACGAAGTAGTAGTAGGTGGCGATCAGGCCGGCCACGCAGGCCAGGGTGGCAAGCACGAACAGGAAGCCCGACCCCGGCGCGGGTCGGGCCGGTGTCCTGCTGGGTGCCTGCCGTTGGAAAGTCATTGGTTTAAGGGTGTCACAGAAAGCTGGGAGCCGGCGTCACCCAACTAGGTAGCGCCAAGTGTCGTTTTCAGGGTTCATAACGACACTTGGCGCTACCTAGTTGGGCGGGGGCGGGCCGGCCGGGGCGAGGCGGGGGAGGCTGGCCGCTGCTATCAACAGCGCGAGGGCGCCGAGTCCGAAGGGCAGGGCGGTCAGCGTGGCCACGCCCCCTACCAGCAGCGGCCCGCCGGCGTCGCCGAGTTCGCGCCCGAGTTCGGCGGAGCCCATGGTGCGGCCCATGCGCTCGGGCGGGGTGGTGTCCGCCAGGTGCGCGAAACCCAGCGGCGTGGCCGCCCCCACGCCGACCCCGATTGCCGCAGCGGCAAGGAAGATGGTGACCGGGCCCGGGGCGGCCGCGAGCACGCCGACACCCGCCGCGATGAGGAGGAGCCCCGCCGTCGTGCCCTTGTTGTCGGTGATGCGGTTCCGGTCCCGCAGCCGGCCGACCCGCGGCTGGGTCAGGACGGACCCGAGCGCCAGGAGGCTGACAGCGGCGGTGCCGGCGACGGCGTCCAGGCCGTGCCTCGTGGCCAGCGCCGGGAGGAATCCGACGGCGGCTCCGAGCGCCGCCGTCGATGCCGCCAGGACCAGCGTGGGAACGAGGAAGCGCCGCTCGCCCACCTGCCGTGCGAGGTCCAGCACGGTGTACCGCTGGCGGGGCAGGGGTTCAAGGTGCGGCACGGCCAGCAGGACCCAGACTGCCGTGGCTGCCGCGAGCACGGACAGGGTGCCGAAAAGCAGGGCGAAGCCGCCGGCCCAGATCAGGCCCGCGCCCAGCAGCGGCCCGATGATGTAGCCCAGGCTTTTCCACGACCCGTACCTGCCGAAGTAGGTGCCCGCATTTCCGCCCCGTGCGAGCCGGGCCACCATGGCGGACGACGCCGGCGAGAACGCGGATGCCGCCGCGCCCTGGCCGAGCCGCGCCAGGGCCAGCATCAGCGGGTCCGCCGCCCAGAGCCCGATCAGGGACAGTGCGGCAAAAGCGAGCAGCCCGCCGACGATGACGGGTTTGGCGCCGATCCTGTCGCTCAGGGCGCCGAAGACCGGCTTGAGGAAGACCTCGGAAACGTCGTACAGGGCGAGGAGGATGCCCAGGTTAAGCAGCGTCAGGCCGATGTTCCCGCTTTGCGCGCCCAGGCCCGCCGCGATGCTGTGGGCGCCGAATGCCGTCACGAACCCGGCGGCGTAGAGGGGCGCGGAGACGCTGGCGGCCTTGGCTGCAGCGGTGCGGGCGGCCGTCACGAGTGCACCTTGCCGTAGACGAGGGCGGCAAAACCGTCCAGGGCTGCGGCGCAGTCACCGAGCTTCCGCTCGGCACCCGCCGAAGCCGGGCTGCCGAAGACGTCCTTGGTCCGGAGGGCGCGGAACCAGCGGCGCAGCCGGTCCAGGCTCTGCTCCTCCTCCTCAAGCTCGGCCAGCGTGAACTTCCGCTTGGCGATTTCCTTCGCGATCTCGTCGGTGAACTTGCCGCAGTCGGCAACGAATTCCGCCCACTCCTCCGCGCGTGCAGCGGTGAAGAGTCCACGCAGCCTGGCGGCGTCGTCGTCGGCCGGCGCGGTGGTGAGCAGGAGCACCTCGCCGTTTCCGGCGGCGGCCAGCTCCTTGGCCTTCTTCGCGCCTTCGCGGCAGGCGGGCACGTCGGGCGCCGTCCAGGCGCCCTGCCCGACGGGGACCGCGCCGAAGCGCCGGAGTTCACGCCAGACCGCCACCCGGTGCCGCGAAGGCTCCGAGGGTACCTGCACGAGCATCACCAGCCAGGGCGCTTGTTCAAGGGAAGTCACACCATGAAGTGTAACAACTGTTACAGGATCAGGAGTGCGGGTTGCCTCCCTCCCAAGTAGGTAGCGCTAAGTGTCGTTTTGACGCTCCAGAACGACACTTAGCGCTACCTAGTTGGGAAGGGGCGGGGGTCAGCCGAGCGCAGCCGCCAGCTCCTCGATGATCTCGAACTGTTCCCGCACGCCGCCCTCCATGCCGGACTGCGCGATCATGTCCCGGACTTCCTTGCTGCCCGCGTTGGTGCGGATGCGCACCACGGTCGCGCCGCCGTCGGTCTCCTCAAAGGTGACCGTGGTGACCACGGCACCCTCCTCGCTGTCCGGCCGCGTTCCCGGCGTCTCCATCACCTCGGTGTGGACGATCCGCTCGTTCGGGACGATCTCCCGGTACGTCCCGTGGAAGGCCACCTCGAATTCGCCGTGCGCCACCATGACGTACCGCCAGGCCCCGCCCACACGGAAGTCCATGTCCGCCACGGTCATCCCGCCGCGCCGGCCGGGCCACCACCTCCTGACCAGTTCCGGCGTGGTCCAGGCCTTGTAGACGAGAGGCCGGGGTGCGTTGACCGTGCGCGTGATGAGGATTTCCTCGTCGGTGGGGAAGCTGATGTCCAAGGTGTTTGTTGGTGCCATTGCCCTGCTCCCTACTCTTGCGTGTCTTCCTGTTGAAGATCCTCGAGAACGTCATCGAGCAGCTCGAAGCGCTCGTTCCAGAGATGCTGGTAGCCCGAAACCCAGTCGTGGATAGGCTTCAGCGCCTGCGGGTTCAGCCGGTACACCCGCTGCCGCCCTTCGTCGCGGACCACGACGGCGCCCACCTCGCGAAGGACCCGCAGGTGCCGGGACACGTGCGGCTGGGCCAGGCCGAGCAGGTCAACGATCTCGCTGACCGGCCGTTCGCCGGCGGCCAGGGCGTCCAGGATTTCGCGCCGGCGGGGTTCCGCCACCGCGTTGAACGCGTCCGCTGTTGTTGCCGCCCGTGCCATGCCGCGATTATATATCCATATGGATATGGATTGGAAGGGCTGTGCAGCTGAAAGGGCCACTGGAAGGGCTGCGCGGCACCCTCCAAGGGCCGACTTTCGGCCCTTCACAAACGGATGAATCTGAGTAGTGTCCGGACTATGGAAGCCATCATCCACACTGTTGAATTGCACAAGCATTTTGGCCGGGTGCGGGCCCTCGACGGACTCAACCTGGAGGTCCAGCGCGGCGAGATCCACGGGTTCCTTGGCCCCAACGGTGCGGGCAAGTCAACCACCCTCCGCGTCCTGCTGGGCCTGGCCAAGGCCACCTCCGGCACGGCCACCGTCCTGGGCCTCGACCCGTGGACACAGTCGGTAGAGCTGCACCGCCGCCTCGCCTATGTCCCCGGCGACGTCCGGCTCTGGCCCAACCTGTCCGGCGGCGAGACCATCGACCTCCTCTCCCGCCTCCGCGGCGGCACCTCCGACTCCCGCAGCTACCGGGAGCGCAAGGACCGTCTCTGTGAAGCGTTCGACTTCGACCCGGGAAAGAAGGGCCGCGCCTACTCCAAGGGCAACCGCCAGAAGGTGGCACTGATCGCGGCCCTGGTGACGGACGCCGAGCTCTACCTCTTTGACGAGCCCACGAGCGGCCTTGACCCGCTCATGGAGGCGGTGTTCCGGCGGGAGGCGCTGGCCGCCGTCGGACGCGGTGCAACGGTGCTCCTGTCCAGCCACATCCTCTCCGAGGTGGAAGTGCTATGCCACCGCGTCAGCATCATCCGCGCCGGCAGGATCGTGGACGGCGGCACGCTGGACTCGCTGCGCCACCTCACGCGCACGGAGGTTTCCTTCGCAGCGGACGGGCTGGACACCGGTTCCCTGGCTCAGCTGGGCGCTGTGCATGACCTGACGGCCGACGGCGGCAGGGTCAGGTTTGGTGCCGACTCGGACCGGATTGCGGAGGTGCTTCCGGCCCTGGGAGCCCTGGGCGTCCAGGGGCTGACCATCACGCCGCCGTCCCTGGAGGAGCTGTTCCTGCGCCACTATGGTGACACCTCGGTGCAGGCCAACGCGGAGACTGCGGAGAACGGGCCTGCCCAGCACGCCCGGCGGCGGCACCTGCTCGGCGCGAGGGGCCGTGGCTGAGGTGCGCGAGCTCCGGATCCTGTGGAGCCAGCGGCTGCGGCGTGACCGCTGGCAGCTGGCCATCTGGGTGCTGGGCATCGGCGCCCTCGCCCTGTTCTCGGCAACGGCGATCCAACAGACCTACGGCGACGAATCCAGCCGGGCGGAGCTCCTGCAGATAGCGGTTGCCACACCCGCGATCCTGATGCTCCGCGGCCTGGCGCGCGGGGCGGGCGTCGGCGCCTTCACCTTCTTCCAGATCTACTCCTTCCTCGCCCTGCTGGCAGGCCTGATGAGCACCTTCCTCGCTGTGCGGCATGCCCGGGCCGACGAGGAAACCGGCGCCGCGGAACTGGTGGCATCCACCCCCGCGGGGCGCCTGACTCCCGCGGCTGCGACGATCCTGCACGGGACCGCTGCCAACGTCCTCGTGGCGCTCGCGGTGTTCGCCGGCTTCACGGCGGCGGGGCTTGATCCCACAGGTGCCCTGGTTGCGGGAGCCGCCACGGGCGCCGTCGGGCTGGCCTTCCTGGGCATAGGCCTGCTGGTGGCCCAGCTGATGGCCACATCCCGCGGCGCCAACGGGTTCTCCGCGGCGCTCGTTGTCCTGGCGTACATCCTGAGGGGCATCGGGGACGCCACCGGAACGCCGGACCCGGGCGGGACGGTGGTCACAGCGGGGCCCGCCAGTTGGTTTTCCCCAATCGGCTGGGGCCAGCAGACGTTCGCGTACACCGGCGACCGGTGGTGGCCGCTGCTCCTGCCGCTGGCGCTCGCCGTCGCCTGCGGGGGTGCGGTCTGGCTCATCCTGAACCGGCGTGACAGCGGCGCGAGCGTGTGGGGCGCGCTTCCCGGCCGTGCTGCTGCCCGCCCCGGGTTGAACAGCCCTGCGGCCCTGGCGCTGCGGCTGCAGGCGGGGTCGATCATCGGCTGGAGCATCGGCGGGCTGGCGATGGGGCTGCTGGCCGGGTCCATCGGCAGCGCCATCGCCGCCGCGGACACTGTCAACAGCAGTGTCACATCCGCCCTGCGGGCCATGATCCAGGCGCAGGGTGTGTCCCTGACCCAGCTGATGGTGTCAGCCATGTTTTCGGTCGCCGGGATCCTGGCAGCCGCCTGCGCGCTGCAGGCCATCATCAGGATGCGGCAGGAGGAGGCTGCCGGCACGGCCGAACTCCTCCTCGCCACCCCCGTCAGCCGGATGCGCTGGCTGGCCAGCTACCTCCTGCTGGGCGCGGCCTCGGTGGTCCTGGTGATGTTCCTGACGGCGTTCGGGGCCTGGGCCTCGCTGGCGGCAGCCGGCGAGGACTCGATGGACGCCGGCGCCATCTGGGAGACCGCCGCAGCCCAGCTTCCCGCGGCGTTCATCTACCTTGCCGTCCCGGCGCTGGTGTTCGTCCTGTGGCCATCGGCAACCATCGCTGCCAGCTGGGCATTCCTGGGCGCGGGCGTGGTGCTGGGCATCTTTGGCGGGATGCTGGGGCTGGACCAGGCCATCCGCGACCTCTCGCCGTTCACCCACACCCCTGTTCCGAGTGGTTCGACGACGGACTGGAGCGGAGCGTGGTGGATGCTGGCCATTGCCGTGGCTACTGCCGCCGTGGCCGCGGCAGCGATGCGGCGCCGCGAAACCGGGACAGCCTGACGGCGGGGACGGTTCCTGACACCACCGCCGTGCACCTGCCGGAGGAGGACGCAGACACAAAGGAGGCCAGCCGTGACCATCATCGACAACGCCGTATACGTCGACGGGCTGCGGACGGAGGATCCGGGCAGCCTGGACGAAACCTACTTCGTGCTCCGCCAGCGCGAGGGGATGGCGTGGATCGGCCTCTACCGGCCGGACCCCGCGGAACTGCAGTCGGTGGCCGAGGAATTCGACCTCAGCGCGCTCGCCGTCGAGGACGCCCTGGCCGGCCATCAACGCGCCAAACTGGAGCATTACGGCGAGTGCGTCTTCCTGGTGCTGCGGCCGGCCCGCTACCTGGATGATGTGGAGAAGGTGGACTTCGGCGAGATCCACGTCTTTGTCGGCGCCGACTACGTAGTGACCGTGCGGCATGCCGAATCCCCGGACCTGGCCAAGGTGCGCCGGCGGATGGAGGCCATGCCGGAGTTCCTGGCCCTGGGCCCGGATGCGGTCCTTTACGGCATCCTGGACCAGGTGGTGGACGAGTACGAACCCGTGGCGGCGGGGCTTGAAAACGACATTGACGAGATCGAGGACGACCTCTTCGGGGCGGACCCGGAGGTTTCCCGGCGCATCTACGAGCTTTCCCGCCAGGTCATCATGTTCCAGCGCGCCACCAGCCCGCTGGCAGGGATCCTGCAGGTGCTCATGGCCGGGACGCCGGAGCGGGAGCCCGATCCGGAACTCCAGGACCACTTCCGCGACGTGCTGGACCACGTGCTCCGGCTCAATGAACGCGTGGCATCCTTCCGTGTGCTGCTGCAGAACGCACTGGCCGTGAACGCCGCGCTCGTGGCCCAGCGGCAGAACGACGAGATGCGCCGCCTCACGGAATCCAGCATCGCCCAGAGCGAGCAGGTCAAGCGGATTTCCTCCTGGGCGGCCATCCTGTTTGCGCCCACGCTGGTGGGAACCATCTACGGCATGAACTTCCGCTCCATGCCGGAGCTCGACTGGGTGTTCGGCTACCCGTTCGCCCTTGGCCTGATGATTGCCATGGGGCTGGCGCTCTACGGGACCTTCCGCCACAACAGGTGGATCTAGCCCCCGCTTGTACAGTGGGTCCATGCCCACGCCGCTGCCCACCGTGCCCCCGTTCGAGGAACTCCTGGCCGGCGCGCACGTCGTGAGCCTGCCCATGCGGGTCAAGTTCCGCGGCATCATGGAGCGCGAGTCCCTGCTGCTGCACGGCCCCGCCGGCTGGGGCGAGTTCTGCCCGTTCCCCGAATACGGCGACGCCGAGGCTTCCCGCTGGCTCGCCGCCGCCGTCGAAGCCGGCTGGCATGGCTTCCCCGCAACGCTGCGTTCCGTGATCCCCGTCAACGCCACGGTTCCCGCCGTACCCGCGGACCGCGTGCCGGACGTCCTGGCACGCTTCGGCCGGGTGGACGCGGTCAAGGTCAAGGTGGCCGAGCAGGGACAAACGCTGGACGACGACGCCGCCCGCCTCGCCGCCGTCCGCTCGGCCCTCCCGGACGCCGCCGTCCGCGTCGACGCCAACGGCGGCTGGGACGTTCCGGCCGCCGTCGAGGCACTCACCCGGCTGGCCGCCGTCGGGCTTGAATACGCCGAGCAGCCGGTGCCCACGGTTGAGGGCCTGGCGCAGGTGCGGCGCGCCCTGCGCGAGGCAGGAACGCCGGTGCTGATCGCGGCCGACGAAAGCGTCCGCAAGGAATCCGACCCCCTGCGGGTTGCCCGCGCCGGCGCGGCGGACCTGATCGTGGTCAAGGTGGCACCGCTCGGGGGAGTGCGGCGCGCCCTGGACATCGTGGCACAGGCCGGGCTGCCCGCCGTCGTCAGTTCCGCCCTGGACACCTCGGTGGGAATCCGCGCGGGACTGGCCCTGGCGGCAGCGCTGCCGGACCTGCCGTATGCGTGCGGTCTGGGGACGGTGTCCCTGTTCGAATCGGACATCACCCGGGATCCGTTAGTGGCCGACGACGGCGCCATCCGCCTGCGTGACGTCGCCGCCGACGCCGGGCTGCTGGAGCGGTACGCGGCTTCCGCGGAACGGCGGGACTGGTGGCTGGACCGGCTCCGCCGCGTCCACGCGCTCCTGGCCGCCCACTAGCCCACAGCGACGCTCTCTCACTTAACGTGCCTTTTGGGCTGACGCTCTCTCACTTAACGCGCCTTTTGGGCCGACCCTCTCGCATATGCGCAGGTCATCAGGGGTTACCGGCGGGTTTACCTCCGGTTCACCTCGCTGACGGCTCCCCGTAGGAACCGGCTGGCAGGGTGAGGGCACCGCATCGATTTTTTGGAAGGCAACCATGTCTGAAACTGCCCGCAAGTTCACCCTGCTGCCGATGCTCGGCCACACCAAGGGCAAGCGCAGCGCCGTCACCTGCGCCCTGAAGTGCGACAACGCCTGCGCAGGAGACGTCTGCAACACCAGCTCCAACAGCTACTTCCGCGACATCGCCTCCGCCACCATGTCCCGCCGCGCCGCCCTGGGCTTTGGCGCCGCCGGTGCCCTCGCCGTCGTCCTCGGCAGCGCCGTCACCTCGCCGGACTCCGCACAGGCCGCCGGCCTCTCCAAGGCCGCGAAGGAAGGCTTCGGCGCGTCCAAGCTGCAGTTCACCGCCATTCCCTCGATTGATGCGATGGTGGACGCTGTCACCGTGCCGGAAGGCTTCACCTGGAAGCCGGTCATCCGCTGGGGAGACCCCATCTTCAACGACGCGCCGGAGCTGGACCTGAACAACCAGACGGTTGCAGCCCAGGAAAAGCAGTTCGGGTACAACAACGACTACACGGACATCCTTGAGATTCCGGGCAGCAAGGGCCGCCGCGCCGTTCTGTTCTCCAACCACGAGTACACCAACGACGCCATCATGTTCCCTCCCGCCATGCCGGCCGAGCAGCAGCGCAAAGTGGGAGCAGCCGCGCACGGGCTGACCGTGGTGGAGCTGGAGCGCCACAACAAGAACCAGCCGTGGACCTACGTCAAGGGCGCGGCACTGAACCGCCGCTACCTGAACAGCACGGTCTACGAACTGACCGGCCCCGTTGCCGGATCGGCACTGGTCAAGACCGTTGAGGACAAGGACGGCCGCTTCATCAAGGGCACCCTGGGCAACTGCTCCGGCGGAACCACCCCTTGGGGCACCATCCTCTCCGGTGAGGAAAACTTCCAGGGCTACTTCGTCGGCAACGGCACTTCCGCCGGAGACAAGCGCTACGGCATCACCAGCAAGCCAACCGCCCGCAAGTGGGAACTGGACGAGGACCGCTGGGACACCCGCAAGCCCGGCTACGAGAACGAGGCCAACCGCTTCGGCTGGATCGTGGAAGTCGACCCGTTCGACCCCACCTCCACCCCGAAGAAGCACTCCGCCCTGGGCCGCTTCAAGCACGAGGGCGCCAACGTCATCATCGCCGAGTCCGGCCACGTGGTGGCCTACTCCGGCGACGACGAGCGCTTCGACTACCTGTACAAGTTCGTTTCCAAGGACAAGTACATTGAGGGCGACCGCAAGCACAACATGACGCTGCTCTCCGCCGGCAACCTGTACGTCGCCAAGTTCACCGGCAACTCACCGGCCGCTGAAATCACCGGCACCGGGGCAGTCCCCGCCGACGGTGCGTTCGACGGCATCGGCCAGTGGCTGCCGCTGGTGGTGGACGGCAAGTCCGCTGTTGCGGGCATGACCGTCGAAGAGGTCCTGGTCTACACCCGCCTCGCGGCCGACAAGGTTGGCCCCACCAAGATGGACCGTTGCGAAGACGTGCAGCCCAGCCTCCACACCGGCAAGGTTTACGTGGCGTGCACCAACAACTCCAACCGCGGCACCGGTACGAACGAAGGCGCCACCGAGGTCAACCCGCGCAACCAGAACCGCGACGGCCACATCGTGGAAATCACCGAGACCGGCGACCAGACCTCCACCACCTTCACCTGGAACCTGCTCATGGTCTGCGGCGATCCCAAGCAGGGCGACGTCACCTACTTCTCCGGCTTCCCGGTGGACCAGGTCTCGCCCATCTCCTGCCCGGACAACCTCGCGTTCGACTCCGTGGGCAACCTCTGGATCTCCACCGACGGCGCCCCCTCCGGCATCGGCCGCGCGGACGGGCTCTTCAAGGTCACTCTGGAAGGCGCGGAGCGCGGCAAGGTAGAGCAGTTCCTGGCTGTTCCGCGCGACGCCGAGACCTGTGGCCCCGTCATCCACGATGAGGAGCGCAGCGTGTTCGTCGCCGTGCAGCACCCGGGCGAGGACGGCACGTTCGAGACGCAGGTTTCCTTCTTCCCGGACTACGTCGCGGAAGGCACGACGCCGGCTCCCGGCCAGGTGCGCGCACCCCGCCCGTCCGTGGTCCAGGTGTTCCGCACCGACGCCTGATCCCCGCCCGATGTGAGGCGCTCTCTCACCTTTCGACCCGTCCGGGCCGAAAGGTGAGAGAGCGCTTGGGTTTAAGCGACATTAGGTGAGAGAGCGCTTGGGTTTAAGCGACATTAAGTGAGAGAGCGCTTTTAGCCGATCAGGCCCGCGCCGAACTCCTCGTCGGCGATGAGCGGCTTGATGACCGCCTCCACCTCGCCCTGGACGAAGTTGCGGCGGATCACGTCGTTACCGAATACGTTGCCGATCGCACCCAACACCATGGCCTGGTCCAGCGAGAGGTACCGCCGGGCGATGGTTCCGGACTTCACGGCCACGGCATCGAAGAATCCGCCCTGGCCGTAGGCGCCGAGGTCGTTCTCGATCTTCACGAGGTTGTCGTATGCCTCTTGGGGCTCGTACTCCATGGCGAGGAACGCCGCGTGCGGAGTGACCACGCCGTCGCCCCAGGCCGGCGTCGGGTTGGTGGCCGGCCGGCAGCCCTCAAAGCCCACGTCAACGCTGGTGCGTTCGACGTCGGACGGGTAGCCGTCGCTGCTCATGCCCAGGATGTCCACGCCCCATTCGGAGTACCCCCCGTTGGGGTGGCTGGCCGGGGAGAAGCCCCAGTATCCGTACTGGGCCTCGTCCAAGCCGAATTCGCGCTGCGCCCGTACGGTCAGGGGGTGGTTGATGCCCCAGGCCTTCGGTGCCCAGGTGGCTTCGGGGACGAACAGGTCGGGCATCAGAGCCTCAAACATGTCGCCTCCCCAGCTCGGGACGATCCGCATTCCGCGGTACGTGTAGGCGCCCTCGAAGACGTCGATGCCCATGTAGGTCCGGTGTTCGCCGACGGGCTTCTGTTCCTGCCAGGACCAGTCGCAGGTGTCGGGGAAGACGCGCATGGTGGCGAAGTAGTGGGATGGCGGAATCTGGCCCAAGGCTATCCCGATGTACGTGGCGATGCGCGGCTCGGAGTTGGTGATGTCGTAGTGGTTCATGGTGTAGAAGACGTCGGGGCCCTTGCCGAGGTAGTTGCCCTGGACAGTTTCCACCGTCGGTTTGACGTCGTAGAACCCGCCCCGCAGCAGGCCAGCCGCCACACCCGCCCGGGCGTCCTTGTTGTAGAAGATCCCGAAGTCCATCCTGCCAAGAATGGTGTTCGCCAAGCCGGCCACCTTCGGCTCGGCGTTGCGGACCACCATGAGGGCGGCAGCGAACCAGCCATTGTCGACGCTGGACATGAATGGCGCCACGGGGTTCCCGTTCTCCGGCCAGATGGTGATGACCTCGCCGGTGGCCTCGTCGTACCAGTTGTAGAGCATGCCGCTGGGCTCATGGTGCTTGAGCCCGGCCAGCGTGGTGAGGGTGCGCGTCAGCCGTTCCCGGCACTCGCTCGCGCTGATGATGTTCAGCTCGCGGGCCACCACGGTGCTCCACATGTAGCCGCCGATATTGGTGGGCGACGTGAAGCGGCTGCGCTTCGGAGCGGTCGTGGACTCGCCAATGTAGTCTGCCGGCAGGCCTGTTTCAGGATCCGTCATGGCAACCAGGGACTGCCATGTGTCGTGTGCCCAGCGGTTGATGGTTTTCCGGTCGATGCCCTCTTTGTTCCGCGCCCGGGACAGCGGCGCTCCCAGCCCGGATGCAGCGGGTGAGGCGGACCGGGCGGCATGGCCCGGAGTCGCGGATGCCGCAGCGAGGCCCGTCACAGCGAACGCGGCCGCTCCCGCAAGAAGCTGGCGACGCGTGGCGGTGGAGATGCTTGGGTTTGGTCCAAGGTTGCGGCTCATAGTGTGTCTCCTGGCGTTTCCATGGTTGTTGCGGCGGCCGGTTCGGGCAGGGCCAGGCCATGCCCGAACGGGAAGAGTGGATCTGCGGTGTCGCCCGGTACGTCCGGACGGGAAGCACGCACGGCGTCCATGGACCGGGGGATTTCGAACGGCAGGCGGCCCCTGGGCCCGATGCGTCCGAACAGGGCGTCCAGGAGAGCCCCGTCCGAGACCCCGAAGGTGCCCACCAATGCTGTGGCGAAGCCGGCCAGGGGCGTGAGGATGGCAGGCCGGTCCAGCCGCACGTCGATGACCAGCGGAACCTTTTCGGCCAGGGTGCGGAGCCGGGAGATGAGGCCCGGCGGGAAATCCAGGCTTCCGGCGTGGAAATGCTGCTCCAGGAACAGGTCGTCGCGGTGGTCCCAGGGCGAGTGCAGCCGGATCAGGGCAACGTCCGCCTCGGCGGGATCCTGCACCGCGGTCCCGAAGCCGTCGAGGCTTGCGGGATCCATTCCTTCCACGTACACCGCCGGTGAGCCGGACAGCGGCAGGACCGGCCCGGCGTCGGACGTCCCGTTGGTCAGCACGGTGACGGACCGGGACTGCGCCCGGTGGCCCTCACGCCGGAACTCGGCGTTCCCCACAATGGCGTCTGCTGCGTCCTCATCCACGAACGGGTTGTCGAACAGGCCCAGCTGGAACTTGACCAGCAGCAGCCGGCGCGCGGACTCGTCGAGGCGCTCCTCGCTGACCAGGCCGTCGCGGACCAGCCCGATCAGCAGGTCGGTGCACTCCTCGCCGCCGAACTGGTCCACGCCGGCGTTGAGGATCTTCAGCATGCGTTCGGGCGCGGTGAGCTCCTCAACGCCCCAGGCCCGCGCCGGGAGCACCTGGTCGCCCACGATGTTGTCATTGACCAGTTCCCAGTCGCTGAGGACCACGCCGTCATAGCCGAGTTTTTCCCGCAGGAGGTTGGTGATGATCTGCTTGTTGTAACCGAAACCGACTTCCTCAACCGGCTCGCCGTCGAGTTCAACCCCGACAGGCATTCCGTAGTAGGGCATGATGGCGCTGGTCTTTTCGGCAATTGCCGCCCGGAACGGAGCCAGGTGCTCGTCGAAGCGGCCGCCGGGGTAGACCTGCTCGCGGCCGTAGGGGAAGTGCGCGTCCTCGCCGTCGGCCTGTGGACCGCCGCCGGGGAAGTGCTTGGTGGTGCACGCGACGCTGTCCGGTCCCAGCTCCTCGCCCTGGAACCCCTGGAGGTACTCCACCACGTAGGCTGCGCTGATCGCGGAGTCCTGGCCGAACGTCCCGGCCTGCCGGCACCATCGGGGTTCGGTGGCAAGGTCAACGGTTGGGTGCAGCGCCGCGCGGATCCCGACGGCGGTGTATTCCTTGCGCGCGATCTCGGCGAAGCGGCGGATGAGGTCTGTGCTGCCCACGGCCGCGAGGCCGATCGGCTCGGGCCACTGCGAGAAATGGGCGGCCGTGAACGAAACGCCGGAGTTTTCGATGAACGCGTGGCGCGGGTCTGTGGAGATCGTCACGGGAATTCCGTGCGGGGTTTGCGCGGCCAGCTCCTGCAGGGCGTTGCTCCAGCGGGCGGCCTCGCGGGCGCTGCCGAGCGCATGGACATTGAAGTGGTTCATGAACTTGCCCAGGATCACCGTGCTGGTGGGCGATTTGCTGATATTGCCCGGGGTCTCGAGCAGGGTGCCTTCCGGACCGGTCTCGATGACGGTGTGGAACATCAGCCCGGCCTTTTCCTCGAGGCTGAGGCGGCCTACCAGGTCTGCGGCGCGCTCCTGCGGGCTGAGGTCGGGATTTTCGAAGGGATCCATGATCCCGTTGCCGTTGAGGTCCCGGAACGTTTTTCCGTCGGCGACGGGCGTCCCGGGGCGCGGGTGATTCTGGGTTTCAGTCATGGGGACTTTCTGGGGAGGTGGGGGGGCAGGGGCGGCTATTTGATGCCGGTGGCCGCAACGCCCTGGATGAAGTACCGCTGGAGGGCGACGAAAAGCAGGATGATGGGCGTGATCACCAGCACCGAGCCGGCGAGGAGCAGCCCGTAGTCGGTGGCGTTCTGGCCCGTGGAGTAGAGGGAAAGTGCCACCGGCAGGGTGTACATTTCCTCGCTCTGCGCCACCACCAGCGGCCAAAGGAAGTTGTTCCACGAACCGAGGAAGGTCAGGATGCCGAGCGTGGCCAGCGGCGGCCCGCACAGCGGCATCACGATCCGCAGGAAGGTGCGCAGTTCGCCGGCGCCGTCGATCCGTGCGGCCTCGATAAGGGAATCCGGGATCCCGGCGATGAACTGCCGCATCAGGAACACACCCATCGGTGCCGCGAGGAACGGCAGGATCAGGGCCGGATAGGTGCTGACCATCCCCAGTTTGCTGATCAGGACGAACAGCGGGACGAACGTCACCACGCCCGGGACCATCAGCATGACCATTACCAGCAGGAACAGGAAGCGCTTGCCCGGGAAGTCCATCTTGGCCAAGGCGTAGCCAACCATGGAGCAAAACAGCAAGTTGCCGAGCACGGTGAACACGGCCACCACAACGCTGTTCAGGAAGAAAGTGCCGATCTGCAGCTCGGTGAACCAGACCACGAAGTTCTCCAGCGTGGGCTGTTCCGGCCACCAGGTGATGGGACGGCGGAGCAGCTCTCCCTGGGTCTTGAAGGCGCCAAGGAACATCCACGCGAAGGGCAGCAGTGTGGCAGTGACGGCGACCAGGAGGACTGCGTACGTCAGTGCCCGGTGTGCGGGCGGCCGGCCGGTACGACGGCGGCGGGCCGGGCCGGGCGGGGCGGACGGCACCCGGGGGCCTCCCGCCGTCGTCCGTTCGGCTTTTTTGCGTTCTGTCAGCATTTTTTCCGTGGGGGTGGGTGCGGTTTCCGGGATTGTCATGGAGCTCAGTCCTTGGATCGCAGGGCTCGGAATTGGATGAGGCTCAACAGGGCAATGGCTATAAAGAGCACATAGCTCGCGGCCGAGGCGAGCCCGTACTTACCGAACCCGAACTGGTTGAAGGTGAAGTAGCTGACCGAGAGGGTGGAGTCCAGGGGCCCGCCCTTGGTCATCACGAACGGCTCCTCGAAAAACTGCAGGAATCCGACCGAGAGAAGGACTGTGCCCAGGAGGAGGGTGGGGCGCAGCATGGGCAGCGTGATCTTCATGAACCGCTGCCAGGCGTTGGCTCCGTCAACCTGGGCCGCCTCGAGGATGTCGCCCGGAACGGCCTGGAGCCCGGCCAGGAAAATGATCATCAGTGTGCCCAGGTTGCGCCAGACAGCAAGCATGATCAGGGCGGGCATGGACCAGGTGGTGCTGTTGAGCCAGTCCGGACCGGCGATGCCCACCCATCCGAGGATCACGTTCAGCAGGCCGTCAGGCTGGAGGATGAACCGCCACACCACGGCCACGGCCACGATGCTGGTGACCACCGGGGTGTAGAAGCCCACGCGGAAGGCGGTGCGGAAGCGCGTGATGCCGCTGTTCAGGGCAACTGCGAGGGCGAGGGCCAGGACGGTGGTGAGCGGAATGCCGGCCAGCACGAAGTAAGCCGTGTTCAGGACCGAGTGCAGGAACTGGGGGTTCCGGAACAGTGCGGCGTACTGGTCAAGCCCCACGAATCCCACGGACAGCGGGTTTTCGATGTCGCGGCTGGTGAAATCCGTGAAGGACATCACGAACGATGACACCAGCGGACCCAGCATGAACACGCCGAAAATGAGGACGAAAGGCAAAGCGAACAGCCATGCCGTCACGGCGTTGCGACGCCGGCGCGAACCGCCAGGCCTGGCCGGACCCCTGCCGGCACCCCGTGAGGTGCCGGCAGACGTCGTGGTGGTGGTTGCAGCCACTGTTACTTCCCGGTGCCGATCGAGTCTGCGGTCTGCTGCAGGGATTTCAGGGCGTCGGCGGGGTCTTTTCCTGCCTTGACGATCTGTTCAATCTCGGAGTCTGCGGCTGCCGAAACCTGGGTCCAGGTCTGGACGGCGGGCGGGTTGTCGGTGGTCTTCAGCTGCTCACCGAAAACGGAGAGCTTGCTGTCGTCGGCCAGGGTCGGGTCTTTCCAGGCAGTCTGCTGGGACGGCAGGTCACCGGTTGCCTTGTACCACTTGAGCTGCACCTCCGGCTTGGACAGCCACTGGAGGAGCTTCCAGGCCGAATCGCGGTTTTCGGACTTCTTGAAGACCACCATGTTGGAGCCGCCCACGAAGGATGTGGCGGTCTTTGCCTTCGGCATCGGAGCCACCTTGTACTTGTCGGCGAATCCCTCGCCGCCGGTCTTGTTCAGCAGGCCGACGTGCCACGGGCCGCTGATCATCATCGGCGCGGAACCGTCCACGAACGAGGCCTCGGCCGTGGTCCCGGTGGAGACCGCCTTGGAGGCGATGCCGTCCTTGAAGAACCCCGCGTAATACTTGAGGGCCTCGGCTGACTCCGGGGTGTCGAGCGTCCATTTGGTGCCGTCGTCGTTCATAAGCTTGGCGCCGTTGGACCACTGGAACGGCAGGGTGGCCTGGTACGAGTCGGCGCCGCCGGTAGGCAGCTGGACGCCGAATTTGGCGCCGGCCTTGGTCTGGAGCGCCTCAGCCAGGGCCCTGAAGTCCTCCCAGGTCGCGGGTGCCTTGGTGATGCCGGCCTTTTCCGCCAGGTCGCTCCGGTAGTAGACCACGCGGGTGTCCACATACCAGGGCACACCGTACTTGGTTCCTTCGACCTCGGTGGACTTCAAGGAGCCCGGGAAGAAGGAGCTGGTGTCGATTTCGGCCGGGGTCGGGTCGAAGGCGGTGCTGAAGTCACCCATCCAGGTGGTTCCCATCTGGGCCACGTCAGGTGTGGTGCCGCCGGCGATGGCGGTCTGGTACTTGCTCAGCGCGGCATCCCAGGGGATGGCCGTGACATTGACTTTGACGTCGGGGTTCTCGGATTCGAAGTCCTTCAGCAGCGCCGGCAGGGCCTCGCCTTCAGCGCCCTGTGCCCACACTGTGAGGGTGCCGGTCGCTGGACCAGATGCGACGGCTTTGGCCGGAGAGGTTGCTGCCGGACCGGCAGAGTCCCGTCCGCAAGCAGTCAGAAGCAACGCTGCGGCGATGCCGACGGCTGCCGCCTTCTTGGCATTGGCATGGATCATCATTGTTCCTTTCGGGGGTTCCGCGAGCCGGCAGGCCGAACTAAGCGGAGGAGGCAGGCGCAGGGGAGTCATCCCGCCGAAAATTATCTAAGCGCTTTGATTTACGGTGTAAACCAATCTAAGCGCATTGAATGTGAGTTTGGCAACAGCTGCCGCCAACTTTCTCAAAAATGGCCGGGCTCCCACGAAGTTGCGCCCCGGCGCGGGCAGGCGTGCTCAGCCCGGGCGGCAGCCGCAGCTTTCGCGAAGGACCATGCGGACCGGCAGGCGAAGCTCCACCGGGGGCTTTTCGGGGTGGTCAAGCCTGTCCAGCAGCAGGTCCACCATGGTCCGCCCCATCCGCTCCATGGGCTGGCGCACTGTGGTCAGCGGCGGCCGGATGACGCGCCCGGCGGCGATGCCGTCGAAGCCAGTGACGGCCACGTGCCGGGGCACGTCAACTCCGGCCTCCGCCAGCATGTCCATTACCACCAGCGCATCCTGGTCGGTGGCGCACACGAAGGCCTGCGGCAGGGTACCGAGCCTGCAGAGGGTCCGGACGGTTTCCGCGACGGCGGTTTCGCTGCCGGCCGGGTAGCAGGGATCGTGGCGCATCCCCACGCCGGCCTCTGCCAGTGCCGCTTGGAAGGCTTCGAGCCGTTCGTCGTTGTCGGAGGACGGCATGGCGCCAATGAACATCAGTTCGGTCAGCCCGTGCACGTCGACCAGGTGCTCCGTCATGGCCCGCATGCCGGCGGCGTTGTCCACGGTCACATGGTCCACGCCGCGGTTGCGCAGGCTCTCCGAAACCTCCACCACGGGAATGCGGCGGGCTATCCGGGTCAGTGCATCGACGGGTACCGACCGCGGAAAGACAGCAAGTCCGTCAACCCGGCCGGCAATGTCGGAGAGCACGGCCTCGTTGTTGGCCGGATTGCCGCCGCCCACCAGCAGCGCCTGCCCCCGGCGCCAGCACTCCAGTTCAACACCGCGCTGGACCTCATCCACATACAAGGGGAACAGGCGGAGGTCCCCGTCCTCGCGGTCGCCCTCCGACGCCGGATCCTGCGGGAGTTCGCCCTGCCCGCCGGGACGTGCTGAAGGGTCCAGCAGGTAATCGTAGGCGAACAGGCCCAGGGCGCCGGTCCTGCCGCGCGCCAGGCCGCGGGCGCTCGCGCTGGGGACATAGCCCAGTTCCTGCGCCGCCGCCAGCACCAGTTCGCGGGTCGAGGCCTTGACCTTTTCCGGCTGCCTAAAGGTGAACGAGACGGTGGCTATCGAGACGCCTGCCCGCTCCGCGACGTCGTAAACAGTGGGGCGCTTTGCCATGTGATTCTCCTTCTGGTCAGAGTCTATGCGCTTAGTACAGAACCGGGGGAGCGCCGGACCCGGAACGCACCGGCCGGGTGGCAGACTGGTTTGGTGACTTCGCACAACGATTCCGCTCCCGGCACTTCCCAGACAGGCTCACCGGACGCCGCCCCTTCGCTCAGCGCCATCGCGGCGGCGAGGATCGCCGTCGGGGTTTTGATCGACGGCGGCGTGCAGCACGTGGTGGTTTCACCCGGTTCCCGCTCGGCCCCCATGGCGTACGCGCTGGCCGAAGCGTCAGCTGAAGGCCGCGTGGAACTGCTGGTGCGGATCGACGAGCGCTCCGCCGGGTTCACTGCGCTGGGCCTGGCGCTGTCCACCGGCTCTCCGGCGGCCGTGCTGACAACGTCCGGGACCGCCGTCGGAAACCTGCTGCCCGCCGTCATGGAGGCCAACCACGCTGCGGTTCCCCTGGTTGTGCTGTCCGCCGACCGTCCCGACGAGCTCCGCGGCACGGGCGCCAACCAGACCACCATCCAGCCGGACCTCTTCGGCGACCAGGTGCGCTTCGCCGCCGATGTGCCCGCGGGATCGGACCCCGCGCGCGCTATCCGGACAGGCCTGTCAGCCGCCACCGGCGCCTTCCCGGAACTCCCGCCGGGCCCCGTCCAGCTCAATCTCGCGTTCCGCGATCCACTGGTCCCCTCCCCGGGGGAGGCGCTCCCGCCGGCGGCCGGGCGGCAGCGCTACCGGGTCGGCACCGAGCCCCTCATCATGAACCTGCCGCCAGCTTCAGCAGGGCTGCCGGAGCGGCGGACGGTGGTCCTGGCAGGGCACGACGCCGGGCCCGTCGCCGAAGCGTTCGCCCGCGCCCACGGCCTGCCGCTGCTGGCGGAGCCGTCATCCAACGCACGCTTCGGCCCGAACGCCGTGGGGCCGTACCGGCTTCTGCTGGAGCACTTCGGGCCAGGGTCCGTGATGCCGGTCGAACGCGTGGTGTTGTTCGGCCGCCCCACCCTGTCCCGCCCGGTGGCAGCCCTGCTGGCCCGTGCAGAGGTTCCGTCCGCCCTGTACCAGCCGGTTCCCGTAGCCTGGTTCGAGCCCGGCCGCCGCACCGAACTGCCGCTGGAAAACCTTGCAGACCTGGCGGAATTCGCGGGCCGCGGGACGCCGGAATGGCTGGATACCTGGCTTCTGGCCGGCTCCGCAGCCCAACATGCCCTCGATGGAATACTTTCCGCCGACACCGCCGCCACCGGCCCGTCAGTGGGGTCGCTGGTGTGGAAGCACAGCGGAGGCCAACTGCTGCTGGGATCTTCCAATGGAATCCGGGACGTGGACCTGGCCGGGGTGCCCGCCCCGGAACCAGCCGCCACGGTCTATGCCAACCGCGGGCTGTCAGGCATTGACGGCACCATCTCCACGGCCACCGGCATAGCGCTCGGGGGCCGGCAGGAAACCACCGTCCTGCTGGGGGATGTCACTTTCCTGCACGACGCCGGGGGGCTGTTCCTCGGTTCCGGGGAGGAACCGCCGCAGCTCCGGATCGTGGTCCTGAACGACTCCGGCGGTGCCATCTTCGACCTGCTGGAACATGGTGCGGTGCGCGAGGCCGGAACCTACGGGGACGCCGTCGAGCGCCTCTTCGGTACCCCGCACACAGTGGACCTCTCGGCACTCGCCGCAGCGTACGGCGTCGGGCATTCAGTGGTGGGTACGACGGCGGGACTCGCCGAGGCGCTTGCCCGGCCGGTCGAAGGCCGCACCATCGTGGAGGTCCGCACGGACCGGCACGGCCTGCGCGCCCTGCACGCGCGGATCACGGAAGCCGTAGCCGCGGCCGTCGGGGGAGTGCTGGCCCGGTGACGGCTGCCGGATCGGGTCTGCGCTACCCGTTCGGACATCGGCCACCGGGAACCGGGTAGCGGACATCCGAATCGGGCGCGCCACCCTAATCCACATACACGTGATCGGGCATTACGGCGGCGTACACGCCCCGCAATTATGGCTGGATGGACACCAACGCACTCATACTCAGCAGCGATTATGCCCGCCTTGGGAAAGACTCCCGGGAACTTGCACGGAAGTGCGCAGCGGGGGAGCTGCGCCGGATCAGGCAAGGCGTATACGTTGCGGAGCCCGTCTGGAAAGCCCTCAAGCCATGGGACCGGTATCCGCTGCTGATCCTGGCCACAGCCACCACATTGAGGACGCGGAACGTGTTTTGCCTGGAATCGGCGGCAGCCCTTTGGCGCATTCCGCTCCTGGGGGCCCAGAAGGTGGTCCATGCCTGCACCGATGATGCGGCCGGTGGCCGGTCAAAGGCAGGAATCAGCCGCCACCGCATTCAGCGTGAGTGGTTCGGAGATTTGCGAGCGTACAGGGCTCCTGGTGACCTCAAGGGAGCGTACTGTTCTGGACCTAGGCGCTCTGCGGCCGTTTGAGCAGGCCGTCATTGCCTTCGACCACGTCCTCAAACCGGACGCCGTTACGGGGCTGCCACCCCTGGACAGGGAGTCTTTGAAGGCGATGGCAACCGAAAGATACAGTGCCGCCGCGGCCAGGCGCATCAGTACGGCACTGGACTTCGCCGACCCGAATTCCGGATCACCGGGTGAATCCTTGAGTCGCGCCTACATGTTCCTTGGAGGGTTTCCCATCCCCTTGCTTCAGTGCAGGGTGGCGGACAGGAAAGGCTTTGTGGCCTACCTCGACTTCGAATGGGGCGTGGAAAGAATAGCAGGCGAGTTTGATGGTCTCGTCAAGTACCAGAAACCGGAGTTTCTGCGCGGCCGCACTGTCTCCGAGGTGGTGATTGCTGAAAAAAGGAGGGAGGACCGGGTCCGTGCAACTGGACGGAGGGTTGTCCGGTGGACCTGGGCTGAGCTGCGGGATGCGGAGACTTTTGCGGCCTTCCTCATCGCCGAGGGGGTGCCCAAGCTACCGCTTCGCGCCACCATTCCGGGTGTTCGCGCCCGAAAAGGACAGCCGCCATCCGGGGCCGGATAGCGGCTGTCCTTTTCGGGCGCGAAACGAGCTACTCCTCGAGGCCGATGTGCGTCGGATCGAGGACGCGGCGCAGGAACTCCTTGGTGCGGGGCTGGGTGGGGGCGGCAATGACCTGCTCGGCCGCGCCTTCCTCCACCACAACGCCGCCGTCCATGAACACCACGCGGTCCGCCACCTCGCGGGCGAAGCCCATCTCGTGGGTCACCACCAGCATGGTCATGCCCTCCTTGGCGAGGTTCCGCATGACGGAGAGGACATCGCCCACGGTCTCGGGGTCCAGCGCGGAGGTGGGCTCGTCGAAGAGCATCAGCTCCGGGTCCATGCTGAGCGCCCGGGCAATGGCCACACGCTGCTGCTGGCCGCCGGAGAGCTGGTCCGGGAAACGGTCCGCGAGGTGTCCCAGGCCCACGCGCTCAAGGTTGTGCATGGACACCTTGTCCGCCTCGGCCTGGGAGCGCTTGAGGACCTTCGTTTGGGCGATGGAGCAGTTGCGCTTGGCGTCCAGGTGCGGGAACAGGTTGAACTGCTGGAACACCATGCCTACCTTGCGGCGCATCTTGTCGATGTCCACGTCGGGGTCGGTGGCTTCGAATCCGCCCACGTGGATGGCGCCCTCATTGGGCTGCTCCAGCAGGTTCACGCAGCGCAGCAGGGTGGACTTGCCGGAGCCGGACGGGCCGATCAGGCACACCACTTCACCCGGCGCCACGTCCAGGCTGATGCCCTTGAGGACTTCGTTGCTGCCGTAGGACTTGCGCAGGTCCTTGATGGACACGCCGGCCGCGTGGACGGGACCCGTGTGATTGCGGGAGTGAATTACGACGTCGTTCATGGTCTTCCCTGCCTATCGATTGTTCCGCGCGGTGCGGCTTTCGAACTTCCGGGCCAGGAAGCTCAGGGGGATGGTGATCACCAGGTAGAAGGCGCCGGCCACGAGGAGCGGCGTCAGGCCGGCACCGAGGCTTGAGATGCCGTCGCGGCCAAACTTGGTGAGTTCGTACTGGGAGGCGGTGAGGCCCAGGACATAGATCAGGGACGAGTCCTTGGTGAGCAGGATGACCTCGTTGGTCAGCGGCGGCAGGACAATCTTGAAGGCCTGCGGGATGACGATGGTCACCATGGCCCGCCACTGGGGCATGCCCAGCGACCGGGCGGCTTCCAGCTGGCCCTTCGGCACCGCCTGCAGGCCGGCGCGGAGGGTTTCGGCGATGTACGCCGAGGCCACCATGCCGAGGGAAACCATCACGATCACGGTGATGTTCCACGAGACGCCGAACGCCAGCGGCACGCCGTAGCCGAAGGCAATGAAGACCAGCAGCGCGGGGATGCCGCGGAAGAACTCGATGTAGCCGGTGGCGATCCAGCGGTAGAGGGGGAAACTGGAGAGCTTCATCAGGGCCAGCAGCAGACCGCCGGAGAGGCCCACGATGAAGCCGAGGACGGTATAGATCAGGGTGTTGACCAGGCCGGTGACAAAGATGCCCGGGAACATCGGCCCGATCTTGGCGAAGTTGAAGACGCTGTTGCCGATGGTCTTCCAGTCGGTGGCCAGGATCAGCGCTGCGATGGCCACAACAAAGATTCCGGCTTGGACGTACAGGCTTACTCTGGCTCGTTGACGTGCGGTCATTGCCATGGGGTGCTCACATTCGTAGTGCGTGGCAGAGGCCCCGGACGGACTGGGTACAGCTCGTCCGGGGCCCCAACTGCGGAGTTCTCAAGGCGGCGTAGTCCTCAGTGCCGTGCAGGACCCGGGGCGGGGCCTTCGCGGCGACTACAGGGCCGTGGTTACTTGGCGGTTTCGCCGAACCAGGTGGTCTTGAACTTTGCCAGGGAGCCGTCGTCGGTCAGGCGCTTGAGCGTGCCGTTGACCTTCTCCGCCATGGCGGTGTTGCCCTTCTTGATGGAGATGCCCAGCTGCTCGCCGGTGGCAAAGTCCTCAACGCTCTTGAACTTGGGCTGGTCCTTGATCGCGTAGCCCAGGACGGACTGGTTGCCCAGGGCGGCGTCGATGGTGCCGGCCTCGAGGGCCTGCACCAGGAGGCCGGTGTCCTCGAACTGCTGGGCGTCGATGCCCTTTTCCTGGGCGTAGTCGGCGCCGGTGGTGGCCTGCTGGACGCCCACCTTCTTGCCCTTGGCGTCGTCCAGGCCCTTGATGCCGGAGTCATCGCTGGCAACCAGGGCCAGGTCGTCATCCAGGTACGGGGTGGAGAAGTCCATCACGGACTTGCGGGTGTCCGTGATGGAGATCGAGGAGATCCCCAGGTCGCACTGGGTCAGTGCGGTACCGGTCTCGATGGCCTCGAAGGAGCTGTCCACGATGCTCAGTTCTGCACCGAGGTCCTTGGCGACCTCCTTGGCGATGTCGATGTCGAAGCCGACGGTCTGGCCGTCCTTCTCGAACTCGAACGGCTCGTAGGGGATGTCCGAGCAGACCGTGAGCTTGCCGGCGTTGATGAGCTGGATGCCGCCTGCGGAGGCAGCCGGGGTGGAGCTTCCGCCACCGCAGGCCGTGAGGGTGAGGGCGCCGACGGCGAAGAGTGCTGCTGCCTTGGCGGTCATTTTGGCCGTGGCCAGGGACTTGAGCTGCATGTTTTCTTACCTTTTGTTGCGGGGAGTATGTGGTGCTAAATCGGTACATAGTGTAGCGCCGATTATGAGATGTGCATCACAGGAAACTTAGTTTCACTATTGGATAACTAAAGCACAGTGAAAATCAAGCGCGTGGGAGAAGAGCTTGTCTCCGATCCCGGACTTCCTGGGACTGAGGGTCAGCTGCTGATGCCGAGCGATTCCAGCATCGGCCGGAACTTGGCCCACGTTTCAGCCAGCTCGGCCTCCGGCTGCGAGCCGTCGACTATGCCGCAGCCGGCATACAACCGCACCGAAGTGGGGGACTCGATGACGGCGCCGCGCAGGGCAATGCCCCACTCGCCGTTTCCGGCCGCGTCAAGCCAACCCACCGGCCCGGCGTACGGTCCGCGGTCCAGGTGCTCCAGCTTGCGGATGAGCGCACCGGCCACCTCCGTGGGGGTCCCGCAGACGGCGGCGGTGGGGTGCAGGGCGTTGATCAGGGCAAGGCAGGTAGGCACATGGCCTTCGATCTCGGCGAGCTCGGCCTTTACATCGGACGCCAGGTGCCACACGTTGGGCAGTTCCAGGATGAACGGCTCGTCGTGCGCGTTCATGGCTTCCGAGAACGGTGCCAGCTGTGAGGTCAGCGATTGGATGGCGATCTCGTGTTCATGCCGCTGCTTTTCGGATCCTGCCAACACCCTGGTGGCGTAATCCATCGGAAGGCCGTCCTCGCCGTGCGCATCCCGTCGGTCCAGAGTTCCGGCCAGCACGCGGGCCTGGGCAGTGCGGCCCTCAACCTGGATCAGCATCTCCGGAGTCGCCCCCACCAGCCCGTCTACCCCGTACGTCCAGCACTCGCGGTACCGCGCGGCGAGCTCCCTCAGCACCGCCGACGCATGTACGCCCGACGGAATAGTGGCCACCACGTCGCGCGCAAGCACCAGCTTCTCCAGTGCGCCCGTCCGGATTTCGGCCACGCCCGCTTCGACCGCGGCCATCCAGGATTCCTCGCTCAGGGAGCCGGTGTGCAGGGTTGCCGCCGCGGCGAGCGGGAGGGGACGTACGACGGCGCCGCCCGCCTTGGCGCGGGCACCACCCATGGTGCCGTCCCCGGCCGGGTCCGCTGCCGCCGTCGTGCCTGCTGCAACGGGTGCGGCCGCAGCAGCTGCGGGACCGCCGGCAAGCCAGCGGTCCAGTGCGGCGAGGGCACCGTCCTCCGTGAGGAGACCGTCGTCGAACGTCAGCTGGGTGAGCCACACCTGCCCGTCGCGCACGCCCACCACGATTTCGGGCACGATCAGCCGCGATTCGTGCGCCGAGGTCTTGGAAAAGGCAAAGGATCCGAAAGCCACCGGTCCGGTGCCGGGAAGCTCCACGGTATCAATGACTTCGGCCTCGAGGACCAGGTGGCGCCACCAGATGTCTGCCTCAAGGAACCGCTCAGGGCCCGTTGCCGTGAAGCGCGCGATCTCGCCGAATCCTGCCAGTCCGGCCTCGCGGCGGGTCCAGCAGAGGACATCGTCCCGGACCAGAAACGCAGGAAGCCCCCCGGGGAATTCTTTTCCATCCAGGGGGACTGTCAAGGTGCGGAACGTGCTCGTCATGATGAGACAACACTACTCCCGAGCGTGCGGTGGCCCGGGAGGCCTGCTGGAGGTACCCGCGGCGGCGGGGGCGGGCGTACCCTTCAGTCATGGACTCCGAAGTCCGCCAGCTGTTCCTCAGCACCGGGATCCACGTGCCGTGCCTGATCCAGGGGGACGCGTCGGCGCGGCCCCTGCTGCTGCTCCATGCCTGGGGGGAATCGCGCCGGAGCTTTGACCGGCTGGCCCCGCTTCTGGAGGGATTCCGGATCCTCGCGCCTGACCTGCGCGGCCACGGAGACGCGGACAAGCCTGCCAACGGCTACTCGCTGGAGGACCAGGCCCGGGACGTGGCGGCCATCCTCGATGCGCTGGCTCTTGAATCGGCCGTCGTCCTGGGCTGCTCAAGCGGGGGCTACGTGGCCCAGCAGCTGGCCGTGATGCAGCCTGAACGTGTTGATGCCCTGATCCTGGTGGGTTCGCCGCTGACCCTTCAAGGCCGGCCCGCGTTCGCCGACGAAGTGGACGCCCTGGCCGACCCGCTCGACGAGGACTGGGTGCGTCAGTCGCTGCTGTGGTTTCCCCTGGGCCAGGCCGTGCCCGGCTGGTATCTCGATGACCGGGTGGCGGATGGGCTTAAGATGCCCGCGCACGTGTGGAAGTCCGTGCTTGCGGGGCTCTGCCTGGCGGCACCGCCCACCGAAACAGGAACCATCCACGCGCCCACGCTGATCCTGTGGGGAGAGGAGGACGGCCTCCTGCCCCGCAGCCAGCAGGAACTCCTGGCAGCCCGCATACCCGGCTCCGTCCTGAAAACGTACGCCGGAACCGGCCACGTGGTCCTCTGGGAATGCCCGGAGCGGGTGGCCGCGGATACCAGGGCATTCCTCGCGAAGCTTTGACTCCACGCCGCCTTGGTCCGGACCTTCCCGAACATTTGAGACAATGGCATGGTGAACCGAGCATCCTTGGATAAGCGTCCGGACGAAGTAGCCACGATGTTTGACGACGTCGCACCGAAATACGACGTCGTCAACGATGTCCTGTCCCTGGGGCAGACCCGGCGCTGGCGCAAGGTTGTGGTGGAAGCCATGGACGTCAGCAAAGGCCAGCGCGTCCTTGACCTGGCAGCCGGTACCGGCACCTCCAGCGAGCCGTATGCCGATGCTGGAATAGACGTTGTGGCCTGCGACTTCTCCCTGGGAATGCTCAAGGTTGGAAAGCGCCGCCGGCCGGACATCAATTTTGTTGCCGGGGATGCCACCAACCTGCCTTTCGCCGACAACTCGTTCGACGCCAGCACGATCTCCTTCGGCCTCCGCAACGTCAACGAGCCGAAGAAGGCGCTGCAGGAGATGCTCCGCGTCACCAAACCGGGCGGCAAGCTGGTCATCGCGGAGTTCTCCCAGCCGGTGATCCCGCTCTGGCGCACCATGTATACCGAATACCTGATGCGCGCCCTGCCGGCCATCGCCACGAAGGTGGCCTCCAACCCGGACGCGTACGTCTACCTCGCTGAGTCCATCCGCGCCTGGCCGGACCAGGACCACCTGGCCGCCTGGCTGCAGGAATCCGGGTGGGAACAGGTCACCTACCGCAACCTTTCCGGCGGGATCGTGGCCGTCCACCGCGCGTTCAAGCCTGCAGGGCCGGCCCCGGACAATGCGGCTGCCGCCATCGCCGCGCACAAGGGCCCGGTGGCCAAGCTGCGCCGCAACATCGTCCGCTGACCTGTGAAGGTACTGATTGTCGGCGCGGGGCCGGCCGGCTCCACCGCCGCGTACTACCTTGCCAAGGCGGGCATCGACGTCACCGTTCTGGAGAAAACGAGCTTCCCGCGCGAGAAGGTCTGCGGCGACGGCCTCACCCCCCGCGCCGTCCGTGAAATCCAGAAGCTGGGCCTGCCCCACCCCGAGGGAGAAGGCTGGCGCCGGAACAAGGGCCTGCGCCTGATCGCCGGCGGCCGCACCATCGAACTGCCCTGGCCCGAGGTGTCCGACTTCCCGCAGTACGGCCTGATCCGCACCCGGCTTGGCTTTGACGAGGAACTGGCCCGGCACGCCCAGGCCGCCGGTGCCACCATCCTTGAGCGGCACAGCGTCACCGAAGCACTGCGCAACGGCGGCGGCCGGGTCACCGGCGTCCGCGCAGCGCTCCTGGACGAGTCCGGACGCAAGGCGGGGGAGACGCGCGACTTCAGTGCCGACGTCGTCCTCGCAGCGGACGGCAACTCCACCCGCACCGCCGTCTCGCTCGGCATCCAGAAGCGGGACGACCGCCCGCTCGGCGTCGCCGTGCGCACCTACTTCACCTCGCCGCGCACGGACGACGACTGGATGGAAGGCTGGCTGGAGCTGCCCGGCCGCGACGGCAAACTGCTGCCCGGCTACGGCTGGGTGTTCGGCGTGGGCGACGGCACTTCCAACGTGGGCCTGGGCATCCTGAACTCCTCGAAGGAATTCGGCAAGCTCGACTACAAGCAGGTCCTGCGCGAATGGACCGCCGGCATGCCCGCCGAATGGGGCTTCACGCCGGAAAACCAGGTGGGCGAGATCCGCGGCGCAGCGCTGCCCATGGGCTTCAACCGCACCCCGCACTACTCGCCGGGGCTGCTCCTGCTGGGCGACGCCGGCGGCATGGTGTCCCCGTTCAACGGCGAGGGCATCTCCTACGCCATGGAGTCCGCCCGCTTCGCCGCCGAGTTCCTGGTCGACGCCTCCTCCCGCTCGCTGGCAGCGGGAGGAACGTACGACGCCGACGCGCACCTTGCGCGGTACGCGGACTACGTGCGGGACCAGTGGGGCTCGCACTTCACCCTCGGCCGGGCCTTTGCCGCGCTGATCGGCAAGCCGGCCGTCATGAAGCTCGCGCTGCGCACCGGCATGCCCATCCCGGTTCTGATGCGCTTTGTGGTCAGGCTCCTGGCCAACCTCACGGACCCATCCGCGAGGGGCTTTGAGGACCGGGTGATCCGCGTCCTGGAGTCTCTGGTTCCGGCCACATCCAATACAAAGCCCGCCCCGGCAGACTCCAATCAGCGGTATCCGCTACAAAAAGTTAGGGTTAACCCGTGACCAACGCCGCAGACCACAGCTGGACGCACGCCGGGCACGGCCTGCCGGACTCCGAACCCAGCCTCAACACCACCGCCATCGCTACGGGTTTGCAGCTGCCTGCGGGCTTCGCCGCCATTGCCGGAGACGCCGAGCTGGGCCCGGCCATCACCAACAACCTGGCACGCGTGGAGAAAAAACTCCGCGAAGCGATCGCCAACTCTGATCCCCTGGCTGATGCCACGTCGCGGCACCTGGTGGAAGCCGGCGGCAAGCGCATCAGGCCCCTGCTGACACTGCTGTGCGCTCACCTCGGCGACGCTTCCCTTCCCGCCGTGGTGCAGGCCGCCGTCGTGGTGGAACTGACGCACCTGGCCACCCTGTACCACGACGACGTCATGGACTCTGCCCCGTTCCGCCGCGGCGCGCCCACGGCCCACGAGGTCTGGGGCAACTCGGTGGCGGTGCTCACCGGCGACTTGATCTTCGCGCGGGCCTCAATCCTGGTGTCCGAACTCGGTTCGCGGGCCCTCGGCATCCAGGCCCGCACATTCGAGCGGCTGTGCCTGGGCCAGCTGCACGAGACCGTGGGGCCGCGTCCGGATGAAGATCCGATCGAGCACTACCTTTCCGTGATTGCTGACAAGACCGGTTCGCTGGTGGCGGCGTCCGGCCAGCTCGGCGCCATCTTCGCCAACGCCGATCCCGCGTTCGAGCCCGTCCTGGTGGAATATGGCGAGAAGGTGGGTGTGGCCTTCCAGCTCGCGGACGACGTCATCGATGTCACCGGGATCAAGGTCAAGTCCGGCAAGTCCCCGGGCACCGACCTTCGCGAAGGTGTTCCCACCCTGCCCGTGCTGCTCCTGCGCAAGGCTGCCGCGGACGGTGACCAGTCCGCCGTCGGGCTTCTCCGGCTCATTGACGGGGACCTGTCCTCGGATGAGGCGCTTGCCGAGGCCGTCGCCGGGCTGCGCGAGCACCCCGTGACTGCGGAGTCCTGGGTTGTTGCCCGCCGGTGGGCCGATGAAGCCATCGCCGCCCTGGCCCCGCTGCCCGAAGGCGTGGTCAAGGACTCGCTGTCCAACTTCGCGCTTGCTGTGGTGGACCGCGCCAGCTAGCCCGTGCCTGCGTGGAAGCCCGGTTGCCGCAGACGGTGCCGGGCTTTTCCATGTCATCGATTGCTGTGCAGATGGCGTTTTGGCGCCACATAACGGCAGGTATGGAGCAATCGATGGGTTAAACGGGATAGCCCCGGTTCTCCGCAACGATACGAGTCATACGTTGCTTTGAACCGAGGCTATCTCTCCGTTCGCATCAGACCCGCCGGAGGCGTTTAGCGGATCCGTGAATAGTCTATGACAGCTTTGTCACATCGCGCAAGTAGGTTGTTACCTCTTTTGTCACAGGCTTTTACCGCGCTGACGGAGGCGATCGGTCGATGGCGGAAAGGCATAACTTTTGGGCGGAATCCGAACGGTGATCCCCGGAAGCGCAAGGGTTCTGCCCCTGCAACGGGCCAAAAGATACGCGTCCGGGACCACCTTCCTTGAGTGACGCTCAGTCTTCGTCCACATAGCTCCTCCCTTGCCTCGCGGATCGGGCCGCCTCGGGTGACGCTGTCGTGGTGGACATCAGCGACTATCTTCAGCGCCGCGGTGGCGTGGCCCGGACATCGCATCTGGAAAAGGCCGGATTTGGACGGGCAGCCGTCAGGGGTGCCGTGGCCAGTGGCCGGATCGTGAAGTCGAGCCGCGGCGTTTACGCCATTCCGGCAGCAAATCCCCTGCAGCAGGCCATGGATCGGGGAGGGCTTCTGACGTGTGTGTCTGCTGCGCCCGTATACGGGTTGTGGACCTTGAAGAGTGACCCGGCCTTGCACATCTGCCGCAGTCATCCGGGGCGCACCCCGGGAGTGGTGGAGCATGGGCGGCCCAGACATCCGAGGCACGGCTGGCTTCCTGTTGTGGGCCTGGCAGACGTCCTGCTGCATAGCATGCGTTGCCTACCCGAGCTGGAGGCTCTGACAATGATCCAGTCTGCTGCCGGACGCGGCGACATCTCTCTCGAGTTCCTCTATGCCAGCTGTAGTGGCAAGCGCAATGGCAAGGCCAGGAAGCTTCTGGACCTGGTGATCCCCAGGGCGGACTCAGTGCTTGAAGTGCTTGCCAATACGCACTTTGCCAGAGCTGGGCTCAGAGTGCGGCGGCACGTGAATATTCCAGGGGTGGGGGAGGTGGACTTCCTTATCGAGGAGTGCCTTGTTGTGGAGACCGACGGCTCAACCCACTTTGAACCACGTTCGGTCAAGAAGGACCAGCGGCGGAACAACCGGAGCATCCTGGGCGGATATCTGGTGCTCCGCTACTACTACGAGGACGTGGTCCATGCGCCCGAGGCGATGATCGCAGAGGTCCTGTCTGTCCTCGAGTTGAGGCGCAGGGGTGTCTTTCCGGCGCGTCCTGCCGATGGCGGCGACGAATATGCGTAACTTTTGGCCCTGCCACGGCTGCCCGTTCCCGGAAACTCAGGGACCTGCCAGGGTGCCGGCTTTATAAGTCACGCATTTCCGGCCGGCGCGTCCGTGTCAAGGTGCCCCGCTTTGGCCGAAACCTAGTCTTCGTCGTCCTCGAAGGCCCACTCGAACATGTCGAACACGAACTCCGAGAAGGTGCCTTCCTCGGACTTCCACTGGCCGCGGGCGTTGTTGCGGCGGTACACGATGGGGTCCGGGACGCTGAGGTCTCCCACGCGGAACCCCCAGGTGTATTCCTCTTCCTCGTCCTCGAGGAACATCAGGAAGCCTTCGTCGTCGACTTCCAATTCGTCCGGATCCCAGAAGTAGTGGTAAGCCTCCATCAGGTCCTCGCAGCCGCCAACGGCCAGGTAGAACTCGCGGAGCACCAGGGGAATCTGGAACTGGTGGTCGGCCAGGGCCTTGTCCAGCTCCTCCGGAGTCAGCCCGTCCTCTGCCTGCCATTCGTCCTCGAGATACTTTGGAACCAGCGCACGGAATTTCTCGAGGAACATGTCAGTCATGGTTCAATCCTAGCTAATCGCGGCCCCGCGATTCGCCGCTGTCGGCCTCAGCCCGGTGCCAGCCGTGGACGGCCAGGGGGATGCGCCAGGACCGCCGCCAGCTTGCCACCCGGAAGGCAAACACGACGGCGGCAACGGCGCATGCGGTGAGCGCATTGAAGGTTCCGGTCACCCAGAGCACTCCGGTCAGCGCGGCCCCGCAAAACGCGGGCACCGCGTACAGGTCCGCGGGGTTGAACAGCTGTGGCACCTCGTTGGCCGTGATGTCCCGGAGCAGCCCGCCGCCCACCGCCGTCGTGACCCCCAGCAGGACCGCGGCAAGGGGGTTCACGCCAAAGGACAGCGCCTTCAGTGTGCCGGTGATGCAGAAGAGGGCCAGCCCGCCGGCGTCGAACAGCACCAGCAGGGACGTGAAGCGCTGGAACGCGGGGAACAGGAAGTACACCAGGACTGTAGCCAGCACCGGCGGGACGAGGTACGCGGGGTTGGTGAATGCGGCCGGGATGACGGCGAGGATGATGTCCCTGATCACGCCCCCGCCGAGGGACACCAGCGAGGCCAGCAGGAGCGAGCCGACGATATCGAACTGCTTCCGGGCCGCCAGCAGCGATCCGGACACGGCGAAGAAGAAGATGCCGGCCAGGTCCAGCCATACCAGGGCGATGTCAAAAGGGAATGTCATGGAGCGTCCCGGCGGTTTAAAGAGGGCGGACAGGGCGGCTCCAACGTTACGCTAGCCCCTATGAACAGCCCCATCATGATCGCCTGCGCCCATGGGACGTCCAACACACAGGGAGCCGCGGAGGTCAACGCCCTGCGCGCCGCCATCGCCGCCCTCCGCCCGGGCCTCGATGTCCGGGAAGCCTATGTGGACGTCCAGCAGCCGGACTTGGTGGATGTGGTGGCCGGCCTGCCCGAGGGTGAACCCGCCGTCGTGGTTCCGCTGCTGCTCAGCGTTGGCTACCACGTCAAGGTGGACATCGCCAGGGCCGTTAAGAGCCGGCCGGGCAGTGCTGCTGCCGCGCCGCTGGGGCCGGATCCGCGCCTGGCCGCGCTGCTGGACCAGCGGCTGCGGGAGGCCGGCGTCACGGACAACGACGTTATCGTGCTCGCCGCCGCGGGCTCCTCCAACCCCAACGCCGCGGTCAGTGTCGAAGACCTGCTGGGCCAGCTCCGGGAGCTGCGGTCCAACCGGATGGTGGCGGCCTATGGTGCCTCGGCCAAGCCGTCCGTGCCCGACGCCGTCGCGATGCTTCGCGAGGAACTGGAAGGCGGTGCCGGGGCGGGTGAGTCCGCGGGGGCTGTCGACGTCGGCGGGCGCGTGGTGATTGCCTCCTACCTCCTGGCGCCGGGCTTCTTCCACGACCAGCTCGCCAAGGCCGGGGCCGACCTTGTGACCGAACCCCTGCTGCCGTCCCCCGTGCTGGCCGAGATCGCGCTGGAACGGTACGACGCCGCCGTCGCAAAGGCCCGCGAAACCGCGGCCCAGGCGCCGGCCGCCGCCCCGGCCCCCGAGCCCCAGGAAGCCCCCGCAGAACCGGAGCCCGAAACACAGGAGGGTGGCTTCTTCAAGGCTGTCCGGCGTTTCGTGACGAAATATTTCCCTAGGTGACTTAGCGTTTCCGGGCCTTTGTGACGCTCTTCGGGCGGGACCTACAGTCGATGCATGACTGATACAGCTCTAGCCGGAGCGTCCGCGGACTCCGCTGCCGCCAAGCGCCCCGCGCGCACCAACCGCCCCGTCGCGAAGCCGCACGGGCAGTGGAAAGTGGACGGCAAAACGCCCCTGAACGCCAACGAAACCTGGAAACAGGAAGACGACGGCCTCAACGTGCGCGAGCGTATCGAGACCATCTATTCCAAAGAGGGCTTTGACGCCATCCCCGGCCAGGACCTGCACGGCCGGTTCCGCTGGTGGGGCCTGTACACCCAGCGCAAGCCCGGGATCGACGGCGGCAAGACCGCAACGCTTGAGCCGCACGAGCTCGAGGACAAGTACTTCATGCTCCGGGTACGGATCGACGGCGGGGCGCTCACCACCGAGCAGCTGCGCGTCATCGGCCAGATTTCCGTGGACTTCGCGCGTGACTCCGCTGACCTCACGGACCGCCAGAACATCCAGCTGCACTGGATCCGCGTGGAGGACATCCCCGAGATCTGGAACCGGCTGGAGGGTGTTGGCCTGTCCACCACCGAGGCCTGCGGCGACGTTCCCCGCGTGATCCTTGGTTCGCCCGTGGCCGGCATCGCCAAGGACGAGATCATCGACCCCACGCCGCTGATCGCGGAGCTGGGGGAGCGGTTCATCGGCAACCCGCTGCTGTCCAACCTGCCGCGCAAGTACAAGACCGCCATCACCGGCCACCCCAGCCAGGACGTGGTCCACGAGATCAACGACTTCGCCCTGGTGGGTGTCCGCCACCCGGAACTTGGCATCGGCTACGACCTCTGGGCCGGCGGCGCGCTGTCCACCAACCCGATGCTCGGCAAGCGCCTCGGTGCCTTCGTGACGCCGGAGCAGGCTGCCGACGTGTGGCTCGGCGTTACCAGCATCTTCCGCGACTACGGCTACCGCCGCATGCGCACCAAGGCCCGCCTGAAGTTCCTGATGGCCGACTGGGGTCCGGAGAAATTCCGCCAGGTCCTCGAGGACGAATACCTCGGCTACAAGCTGGCCGACGGCCCCGCCGCGCCCAAGCCCACCACGCCCGGTGACCACGTCGGCGTGCATGAGCAGAAGGACGGCAAGTTCTTCATTGGTGCCACCCCGCTGGCCGGCCGCCTGTCCGGCGCCGCGCTGGTCAAGTTGGCGGACACCCTCGAGGCCCGCGGCTCCTACCGGCTGCGCACCACCCCGCACCAGAAGCTCGTGGTCCTGGACGTCGAGAAGGAACAGGTTGAGCCCCTGGTGGCTGAACTGGATGCGCTGGGCCTCTCCGCCCGCCCGTCCGTGTTCCGCCGCGGCACCATCGCCTGCACCGGCATCGAGTACTGCAAGCTGGCCATCGTGGAAACCAAGCACACGGCAGCAACCGCAGTCGCCGAGCTGGAACGCCGCCTGGCCGACCTCGCAGAATCCGGCGAGCTGCCGCACGCACTGTCCCTGCACATCAACGGCTGCCCCAACTCCTGCGCCCGCATCCAGACGGCGGACATCGGCCTCAAGGGCATGATGCTTCCCACGCCCGACGGCGACCCCTCCCCGGGTTTCCAGGTCCACCTGGGTGGCGGGCTGGCTTCCAGCGACCGCGAGGAAGCAGGCCTGGGCCGCACCGTCCGCGGCCTCAAGGTCTATGTGGACGATCTCCCGGACTACGTGGAGCGCGTCGTCCGCACCTTCGTAGCCCAGCGGGCCGAAGGCCAGACCTTCGCCGAATGGGCCCACGCAGCAGACGAGGAGGCACTGCAGTGAGTAAGCACGCACTTGGGGTAGACCCCGTGGTTGCACCGGCTGAGGCCGCCGCGCAGGTTGAGGAGACGGTGGCGACCGCCGCTCCCAAGCTCCGCTCGCACGACGAGCTGAAGGCCCTGGCCGAAGCCGGCGCGGCCGAGCTCGGCTGGGACGCCCCCGCCCGCGATGTCATCGCCTGGGTGGAGCGCAACTTCGAACTGCCGGCCGTCGCCGTCGCCTGCTCCATGGCCGACGCCGTCCTGCCGGCCCTCGTCGCTGACCAGATGCCCGGCGTCGACGTCCTGTTCCTGGAGACCGGCTACCACTTCCCGGAAACCTATGCCACGCGCGACGAGGTGGCCGCTAACCTCCGCGTCAACGTGGTGGACGTGCTTCCGGAGAACACCGTGGAACAGCAGGACCGCCTCCTGGGCAAGGACCTCTTCGCCCGCGACGCCGCCCAGTGCTGCGCCCTCCGCAAGGTGGCCCCGCTGCAGCGCACCCTGGCCGGCTACGAACTCTGGTTCACCGGTGTCCGCCGCGACGAGGCGCCCACCCGCACCAACACTCCGCTGGTCAGCTGGGACGACAAGAACGGCCTGGTCAAGGTCAACCCGGTGGCCGCATGGACATTCGACCAGCTGGTCCAGTACTCGGACGACAACCTCCTGCCCGTCAACCCGCTGCTATCCCAGGGTTACCCCTCCATTGGCTGCCTGCCCTGCACCCGCAAGGTGGCGCCCGGCGACGACCCCCGCGCCGGCCGCTGGGCAGGTACCGACAAGACAGAATGCGGGCTACACGTATGAGCACTTTCCTAACCGAGGAGACTACCCAGGTGACCGACTCCGCCGTCTCAACCCGACTGAGCAGCCTGGACACCCTCGAATCCGAGGCCATCCACATCATCCGCGAGGTTGTCGCCGAGTTCGAGAAGCCCGCGCTGCTGTTCTCCGGCGGCAAGGACTCCGTGGTGATGCTGCACCTGGCCACCAAGGCCTTCTGGCCGGGCAAGGTCCCCTTCCCCGTGCTGCACGTGGACACCGGCCACAACTTCCCGGAGGTCATCGACTTCCGTGACCGCACCGTTGAGCGCCTCGGCCTGAAGCTCGTCGTCGGCTCCGTGCAGGAGTTCATTGACCGCGGCGAGCTCGCCGAGCGTGCCGACGGCACCCGCAACCCGCTGCAGACCGTCCCGCTGCTGGACGCGATCCAGCGGAACAAGTTCGACGCCGTCTTCGGCGGCGGCCGCCGCGACGAGGATAAGGCCCGCGCCAAGGAGCGCATCCTGAGCCTCCGCGACGAGTTCGGCCAGTGGGACCCGCGCAACCAGCGGCCCGAGCTGTGGAACCTCTACAACGGCCGCCACACTGTGGGCCAGCATGTCCGCGCGTTCCCCATCAGCAACTGGACCGAGCTGGACATCTGGCGCTACATCGAGCGTGAGAACATCGAGCTGCCCGGCCTGTACTACGCCCACGAGCGCGAAGTCTTCGCCCGCGACGGCATGTGGCGCGCGGTGGGCGAGGTGTCCCAGCCGCTGCCGCACGAGGAAGTCATCACCAAGACCGTCCGCTACCGCACTGTGGGGGACATGTCCTGCACCGGCGCCGTCGAATCGGACGCGTACACCGTGTCCGACGTCGTGGTTGAAGTCGCTGCCTCCACCCTGACCGAACGTGGCGCCACCCGTGCAGATGACCGCATCTCCGAGGCCGCCATGGAAGACCGCAAGAAGGACGGGTATTTCTAAATGAGCACCGACACAGTTTTGTCCGGCGCGGCCGGCGACCTCGAAGCTGCCCTGCCCACAACGCTCTTCCGCTTCGCCACCGCGGGATCGGTCGACGACGGCAAGTCCACTTTGGTGGGCCGCCTCCTTCACGATTCCAAGGCCATCCTGGCTGACACCCTCGACGCCGTTGCCCGCACCTCCGCGGACCGCGGCTTCGGCGGGGCTGCCGGCGGGATCGACCTGGCGCTGCTGACGGACGGCCTGCGTGCCGAGCGCGAGCAGGGCATCACCATCGACGTGGCCTACCGCTACTTCGCCACCGACCGCCGCAGCTTCATCCTGGCCGACTGCCCCGGGCACGTCCAGTACACCAAGAACACGGTGACCGGCGCGTCCACTGCGGATGCCGTCGTCGTCCTCATCGACGCCCGCAAGGGCGTGCTGGAGCAGACCCGCCGGCACCTGTCCGTGCTGCAGCTGCTGCGCGTGGCGCACGTGATCGTGGCCGTGAACAAGATCGACCTGGTGGACTTCAGCGAATCCGTGTTCCGCGGGATCGAAGCCGACGTGCAGCAGGTGGGCCGCGAGCTGGGCCTGGGTTCCGATGGAATCACCGACCTGCTGGTCATCCCCGTGTCCGCCCTCGACGGCGACAACGTGGTGGACCGCTCCGAGCGGACCCCCTGGTACACCGGCCCCGCCCTGCTTGAGGTCCTTGAGACCCTGCCGGCCGCCGACGAACTGGAAAGCCACCTGGAAAGCTTCCGCTTCCCGGTGCAGCTGGTCATCCGGCCGCAGGGCGCCCTGGCACCGGACGCCGTCGCTGCCGGCCTGGACGTGGAGGACTACCGCGACTACCGCGCGTACGCCGGCCAGATCACCGAAGGCTCGGTCAAGGTGGGGGACAGGGTCTCCGTCCTGACCCCCGGCCAGGACCCGCGCACCACCACGGTGGTGGGCATCGACTTCGCCGGCGCCTCGCTGGAGGAAGCCGCCGCCCCGCAGTCCGTGGCCATCCGCCTGGCCGAGGAATTCGACGTCGCACGAGGTGACACCATCGCGGCAGCCGGCACCGTCCGCGAAGCCTCGGCCGATCTGTACGCGTCGCTGTGCTGGCTGTCCCCGAAGCCGCTCCGCGAGGGACAGAAGGTGCTGGTCAAGCACGGCACCCGCACTGTCCAGGCGCTGGTCCGCAACGTTGGCGGCAAGCTGGACCTGGCCTCCTTCAAGCTGGAACCGGCATCCACCCTGGAACTGAACGACATCGGCAACGCGCAGCTCCGGCTCGCCGCGCCGCTGCCGCTGGAGAACTACCTGCACCACCGCCGCACCGGCGCGTTCCTGGTGATCGACCCGCTGGACGGCAACACCCTCGCCGCCGGCCTGGTCAAGGACCACCCGGGCGACCACGAGGACGAGCGCTACAGCATCTAGGGACTCCCTTTCGAAGCCGCGGCTTGTTCGCAGATCCGGACCTTCAAGGTCCTGATTCGCGAACAAGCCGCGGTTTTGTCGTCTCGTATGGTTGTTAGGAGGAGGCGGAGCATGGAGACCATCAACCCGAAGCTTCTGAACTGGGCTTCGATCCTGGATGAAAAGACCCGCGAGCAGGCCGTGATGACCTCACAGCTGCCCTTCATCTATCCACACCTGGCCCTGATGCCGGACGCGCACCTGGGCCTGGGCGCCACCGTCGGCTCCGTCATCCCCACGCTCGGCGCCATCATCCCGGCGGCGGTGGGGGTGGACATCGGCTGCGGCATGATCGCGGTCCGGACCCAGTACGCGCTTAAGGACCTTCCCAAGAACCGCAAGACGCTGCGCGAGGACATTGAACGCGCCATCCCGCTTTCGGCCGGTCACAACAACCGGACAGTGCTCCCCACGGCGGAACCCCGGATCGCGGAACTGAAGAGGCTGGCCGCGAAAGCCGGCTTCAATCCGGGCCAGTATGTCGAAAAATGGGAACTGCAGTTGGGCTCCCTGGGCTCGGGCAACCACTTCATCGAGGTCTGCGCAGACGAATCCGACGCGGTCTGGCTCTTCCTGCACTCCGGCTCGCGCGGCGTCGGCAACAAGATCGCCCAGCACCACATCGGCGTCGCGCAGCGCGTGGTGACGAAAAGCAGGATCCACCTCCCTGACCGGGACCTGGCCTACCTCGAGGAGGGCACGCCCGAGTTCGAGAGGTACATCGCGGAGCTGCGCTGGGCCCAGCACTTCGCGCTGCTGAACCGCGAGGAGATGATGGACCGCGTTACCACCCGGTTCGGCCACTGGGTGCGCGGCCGGGTGCGCGAGCTGGAACGGATCAACTGCCACCACAACTTCACCCAGCAGGAGACGCACTACGGCAAGTCGGTGTGGGTGTCCCGCAAGGGCGCCATCAAAGCCGGGCCCGGCGATCCTGGACTCATTCCCGGGTCCATGGGGACGGCGTCGTACGTAGTGGAAGGCCGCGGCAACCCCGCGTCGCTGAACTCCTCGCCCCACGGGGCCGGCCGTGAGTACTCCCGCAACGCCGCCCGCAAGGCGTTCTCCCTGGAGCAGCTGAAGAAGGCCATGCGGGGGATTGAGTTCCGGGCGTCGGAGGCCTTCATCGACGAGATTCCCGCAGCCTACAAGCCCATTGACCAGGTGATGCACGACGCCGCGGACCTGGTCACGGTGCGGCACAAGCTGCGGCAGCTGGTCAATGTGAAGGGCAACTGAATCGCGGAAGTCCGGTGGCAGGGCGGCCGAATGTGACGCTAGATGAACGTGCGTGACCCCCCGTTTAGGCTTCATTGAACGGGAATATGACTCTCCCTATGGTGAAACAATGACTAGTTCCAAGCCCGGGATGATCCGCATCGTGGCAGGCGAAAGCGCAGCACCCAAGCGCAAGCGTGCCGTCGAGGCCGCCCTTGCCATCGGACTGGTCCTGCTGATCGCCGTCGGGGCCGTGGTGGCGTCCACCGTTTCGCGGAACACGGAGGCGCAGGCCGCTGAGCCCACGCCCGCCGCCGAGCTGAAGCTCGGGTACTTCGGCAATGTCACCCATGCCCCGGCACTGGTTGGCATCAAGGAGGGGTTCCTCGCCGAAGCCCTGGGCAGCACGTCGCTCAGCACCGAAACCTTCAACGCCGGGCCGGCAGCCATCGAGGCCCTGAACGCCGGCGCCATTGATGCCGCCTACATCGGCCCCAACCCCGCCATCAACTCGTACGTCAAGAGCCGGGGCGAGTCCGTCAGGATCATTGCCGGTGCTGCCGCGGGCGGCGCCCAACTCGTGGTCAAGCCGGAGATCAACTCGGCCGCCGACCTCCAGGGCAAGACCCTCGCCTCCCCGCAGCTCGGCGGCACCCAGGACGTTGCCCTCCGCGCCTGGCTGGCCTCCCAGGGCTACAAGACCAACGTTGACGGCAGCGGCGATGTCGCCATCAACCCCACGGAAAACGCGCAAACGCTGAAGCTGTTCCAGGACGGAAAGCTCGACGGCGCGTGGTTGCCTGAGCCGTGGGCGTCACGCCTGGTGCTCCAGGCCGGAGCCAAGGTGCTGGTGGACGAAAAGGACCTGTGGGACGGCAGCGGCACCGGGAAGCCGGGCGAGTTTCCCACAACGGTGCTGATCGTGAACCAGAAGTTCGCCGCGGACCATCCGGACACCGTCAAAGCACTGCTGGCCGGCCATGCGAAGTCGGTGGCCTGGCTGAACGAGGCCCCCGCCGCGGACAAGGCTTCCGTCATCAACTCGGCACTGCAGGAATCCGCGGGCGCGGCCCTTGCCGAAGATGTCCTGGCCCGGTCCCTGGCCAACATCACCTACACGCTGGACCCGCTGGCCGGAAGCTACCCGCGGCTGCTGCGCGACGGCGTCGAGGCCGGCACCACCAAGCAGGCCGAGATCAACGGGCTCTTCGACCTCCGCCCGCTGAATGGCGTGGCCGGCGAAGGCCCTGCCGGCCAGGGCAGCAGCAAGATTTCAGCAGCCGGCCTCGGCCAGGACTGATCCAACCCACCAACTTAAGGACGGCACCATGCCAGTCGTACTGGAACACCTGGGCAAGCGCTTCGGCGACGGCGCCCCGGTACTGGACGACGTCAACGCCACCATCGGGAAGGGCGAGTTCGTTGCCCTCCTCGGTGCCTCTGGCTGCGGCAAATCCACCCTGCTGAACATCATCGCGGGACTGGAGCCGCCGTCGTCGGGCGCCCTGGAGGTGCCCAGCGACGGTGCCGCCTTCATGTTCCAGGACGCCGCGCTGTTCCCGTGGCTGACCGCCCGGGAAAACATCGAGCTGGCCCTGAAACTCCGCGGCGTGGGCAAGGCGGAGCGCAAGGCCAAGGCCCAGGAACTCCTTGAGCTGGTGCACTTGGGTTCGGCCGGGGACAAGCGCCCGCACGAGCTCTCCGGCGGCATGCGCCAGCGCGTGTCACTGGCGCGCTCGCTCGCCCAGGACCGGCAGCTGCTCCTGATGGACGAGCCCTTCGCCGCCCTCGACGCCATCACCCGCGACCTGCTGCACGATGAACTGGAGCGGATCTGGAAGGAAACCGGGCGGACCATCGTCTTCGTGACCCACAACGTCCGCGAGGCCGTCCGGCTGGGCCAGCGCGTGCTGCTGCTGTCCTCGCGGCCGGGCCGGGTGGTCCAGGAGTGGGACGTCACCGAGGAACACCGAACCGACGCCGGGCTCGCCGGCCAGCTGACCGGGGTCATCACTGCCCGGCTCCGGGAGGAGATCCGCCGCCATGCCAAGTAACCCAACGCCCCTGGCCGAAGCTTCCGCCGAACCGGCCGAGCCCCGCCACATCCACGCCGCGCTGACCCGGTCCTCCACCGGGCGCGAGGACCTGCGCGAACTCGAGTCCGGGCTGGACTCCCTGCAGTCCGACGCCGACCGGAAACGCCGGGTGGACTGGAGCCGCATCCTGCTGCCCATCGCCGCCCTGGTGGTGCTGGTGCTGATCTGGCAGTTTTACGTCTCGCTTGGGTTCAAGCGCCGCGATCAGGTCCCAGGCCCGATGGACGTGCTGGGCCAGATGGGAGTCCTCTGGAGCGAGGGCAAAGTGCAGGAATCCGTATGGACGTCACTGCAGCGAGGGCTGGTGGGCTTCGTCATTTCGGTCGCCATCGCCACGCCCGTGGGCCTCCTGCTCGCACAGGTCGCGCCGCTGCGCCGGGCCTTTGGTCCGCTGATTTCCGGCCTCCAGGTCCTCCCGTCGGTTGCCTGGGTCCCGGCAGCCATCATCTGGTTCGGCCTCACCGATGCCACTGTGTACTTCGTGGTGTTCATGGGCGCCATCCCGTCCATCATCAACGGCCTGATTTCCGGCGTGGACCAGATCCCGCCGCAGTACCGGCGTGTTGGCACGGTTCTGGGCGCCTCCCGGCTGGAGATGGCGCTGCAGATCATCCTCCCCGCCGCACTGCCCGGCTACCTGGGCGGCCTGAAGCAGGGCTGGGCCTTCTCCTGGCGGTCTCTCATGGCGGCGGAAATCATCGCCGTGGGCGGCACCATCGGCTTCGGCCTGGGTTCGTTGCTGGACCAGGGAAGGCAGCTGTCCGACATGGCCGTGGTGATGTCGGCGATCCTGCTGATCCTCGCCGTCGGCATCCTGATCGAACTTCTGGTCTTCGGGCCCATCGAGAAGCGGCTCCTCCGCAGCCGCGGGCTCCTGGCCGGCAGCACCCGCTAAGCACCCCCGCCTTCCGCACCCCGCAAAGCCCGACGGCGACCTCCCGCCGTCGGGCTTTGCCGCGTCCGCCGACCCAAATGCGTAACTTCTGACCGCCCGGGGCTGCTCCCGCCGCGCGGTATCGCGGGCACCATCCTGCATCAGGCCCAAAAGTTACGCATTTGCGGCCGGACCCGGGAGGTGCCGACCCAAAGGACCTGGATGGCAGACTGGCCCCATGACCGCCAATTTTGCGTGCCACACCGAGAGTTCCCTTCCACCGGAGAGGCTGTTCGACCTGGCCCGCAGCGTCGACGCCCACGTGGAATCCCAGAAAGGCTCGGGGGAGCGGGCGGTGGCCGGCGTGACGTCCGGGCTGATCGGTGAGGGCCAGGAAGTCTCCTGGCGGGCACGGCATTTCGGGCTTTCGCTCACGATGACCAGCCGCGTCACCCAGATGGACTACCCGCGGAGCTTCACGGACGAGCAAATCCGCGGCCCGTTCCGGTCCTTCCGCCACGTCCATGAATTCGAGGCCACCCCCGGCGGCTGCATCATGACAGACCGGGTGGAGTTCACGGCGCCGTTCGGGCTCCTTGGCCGTGCAGCCGAAAAGCTGGTCCTGCGGCCCTACCTGCACCGGCTCATCCGGGACCGCGGCCGGTTCCTCGCCGGCATCAGCAACTGAACCGGGCACATTGGCACGGACGCGCCGGGGACAACGGCGCAGACGGCCCTGAGCCCCGCCAATGTGCCCCATGAAGGCGCACGACGACGGCCTGGCAGCTTTGTGACGAAGCGTTACCTTGCGTGAACTGGTGTTGCTCGGCCTTTGTGGGCGATTGTGACGCGGCCCTACCGTTGATTCATGGCAATTCAGGATATCTACCCCACCGCGCTGCGCCTCCTCGGCCGCCCGGTGCTGGTGGTGGGCGGGGGCCCCGTTGCTGCCCGCCGCGCCAAGGGGTTGCTCGACGCCGGTGCAGTGGTCACCGTCGTGGCTCCCGTTGCCTCCGCCGCGCTCCAGGACATGGCCGACGCCGGCCTCCTCACCTGGGAGCAACGCACCTACCTTCCGTCCGACGTCGACGGCGCCTGGTTCGTCCAGACCGCCACCGGCGATACCGCCGTGGACGCCCAGGTCTCGAACGACGCCGAGGCGCAGCGCATCTGGTGCGTCAACGCCTCCGACCATGAAGCCTCCGCCGCCTGGACCCCGGCAGTCGCCGAGGTGGACGACGTCAAGATCGCCGTGAACGCCGGGGGAGACCCTCGCCGTGCCATGGCAGTGCGCGACGCCGTTGCTACCGCCCTCGAAACGGGCGACCTTCCGTTGCGCCGCCGCCGGGCCCACCGCGGTTCCGTTGCGCTGGTGGGTGGCGGCCCCGGCGATACCGGGCTCATCACCGTCCGCGGCCGCCGGCTCCTGGGCCAGGCCGACGTCGTGGTGGCCGACCGCCTGGGCCCCCGCGAACTCCTGAACGAACTTGCACCCGATGTCCGCGTGATCGAGGTTGGCAAGACGCCCGGCCACCACCCCGTGCCGCAGGCGGAGATCAACCGGATCCTCGTCGAGGAAGCCCTCAAAGGCCACCGGGTGGTCCGGCTCAAGGGCGGCGACCCGTACGTCCTGGGCCGCGGCGGGGAAGAGGCCGAACACTGCCGGCAGCACGGCGTCGAGGTTGAAGTGGTTTCCGGCGTCACGTCGGCGATCTCCGTTCCCGCCGCAGCCGGAATCCCGGTGACGCACCGCGGACTGGCGAAGGGCTTCAGCGTGGTGACCGGCCACGAGGAACTCTCTGAAATCCCCGCCCGCCCCGACCACACCATCGTCCTGCTGATGGGTGTGGGCCAGCTGCGCGAATCCGCGTCCGCCCTCGGCAAAGCCGGACTGCCTGACGGGACGCCAGTTGGTATCGTGGAAAACGGCTATTTGCCGGACCAGCGCGTGACGATCGGCACCCTTGGTTCCATTGCGGACCAGGCGGAAGCCGCCGGCGTCGCAAATCCCGCAGTCATTGTCATCGGCGACGTGGTGCGCGTGAGCCCCTTCGCGCCGTCGCACTTCAAATCCGCTGACTACAGCACCACCACCCCGAACAGCCCCCGCAAGCCCCGAGTCCTCACAACCTAGTAGCCCCCACCCAACTAAGTAGCGCCAAGTGTCGTTTTGAACCCTCATAACGACACTTAGCGCTACCTAGTTGGGACGGACCGAAGAAAAGGAACACAGCCGTGTCATCAAGCACCACCGTAGGTTCTGCCGAACGTCCGCTGCGCGTCGCCGTCGTGGGCTCCGGCCCGGCCGGCGTCTACGCCGCGGACATCCTCACCAAGAGCGAGGCCGTCAAGAGCGGCGAGCTGACCGTGAGCATCGACCTCTTTGACCGCTACCCGGCACCCTACGGCCTGATCCGCTACGGCGTTGCCCCGGACCACCCCCGCATCAAGGGCATCGTCAACGCCCTGCACAAGGTCCTGGACCGCGGCGACATCCGCTTCTTCGGCAACGTGGACTACGGCACCGACCTCACCATCGAGGACCTCCGCACCCACTACGACGCCGTCATCTTCGCTACCGGCGCCATCAAGGACGCGGACCTGAACATCCCCGGCATCGAGCTCGAAGGCTCCTTCGGCGGCGCAGACTTCGTCTCCTGGTACGACGGCCACCCGGACGTCCCCCGCGAATGGCCGCTCGAGGCCAAGGAGATCGCCGTGATCGGCAACGGCAACGTGGCCCTGGACGTGGCCCGCGTCCTCTCCAAGCACGCAGACGACCTGCTGGTCTCCGAAATCCCGGACAACGTCTACGCCGGCCTGAAGGCTTCCCCGGTCACGGACGTGCACGTCTTCGGCCGCCGCGGCCCCGCCCAGGTGAAGTTCACCCCGCTGGAGCTGCGCGAGCTGTCCCACTCCAAGGACGTGGACATCATCCTGTACCCGGAGGACTTCGAGTTCGACGAGGAATCGGACCGCCAGATCCAGACGAACAACCAGACCAAGACCATGGTGGGCACGCTCACCAACTGGATCGCCGAGCAGCCCGAGGACCTCTCCGAGCTCAAGGCTTCCCGCCGCCTGCACCTGCACTTCCTGCACAGCCCGGTGGAGATCTACGACGACGCCGAGACGCCGGGCAAGGTGGCCGGCATGCGGTTTGAGCGCACCGAGCTGGACGGCACGGGCAACGCCCGCGGCACCGGCGAGTTCGTGGAGTACCCGGTCCAGGCCGTGTACCGCGCCATCGGCTACTTCGGCTCCGCCCTGCCGGAGATCGAGTTCGACCACACCAAGGGCGTCATCCCGAACGACGGCGGCCGCGTCCTGGACGCCTCGGGCACCCACGTGCCGGGCATCTACGCCACCGGCTGGATCAAGCGCGGACCGGTGGGCCTGATCGGCCACACCAAGGGCGACGCCCTCGAGACCGTCACCTACCTGCTGGAGGACCGCGAAAACCTCCCGGTGGCCAGTGTTCCCGCAGAGGACGCCGTCGTGGAACTCCTTGACGCCCGGGGCGTGAAGTTCACCAGCTGGGAAGGCTGGCTGGCGCTGGACGCGCACGAGCTCGCCCTTGGCGCAGCCGCCACGGAGGCCGGCGGCTCCCACGGTGTCGAGGTCAAGCGTGAGCGCATCAAGGTGGTGCCGCGCGAGGACATGGTGGACATCTCCCGCGACGGCGTGGCCGCGCAGGTCTAGTTCGCAGGAACAACGCGGGGTCACTTTCCGCCCAATAATCCGAAATTATTGGGCGGAAAGTGACCCCGCGTTGCTTTAACCCGAGCGTGCTATCTCCCTGCCCCGCCTGCTGCCATGAGTTCGAGCCGCTTGAGGGTCTCGCGGTTGCGCACTGAGATTGCGGGGTCACGCAGTACCTTGGGCACCCGCTTGCCGGGTCCGCGGATGGCGTCCTCGGCGATGGTCACCAGGCACTGATCGCCCCGGTCCTCAAGGGTGATGGCCACCTTCGCTTCGCCCATGGGCCAGCCGCGGGCCACCAGTTCCAGGGATTTACCGGGTTCGACGCCGGTCACCTGCGTGCTGTCGTTGATCACCAGCGGCCACGCGCCCACGGAGTGGTGCAGGCGTGAGCCGGCCTGCGGCCACGTGTCATCCACGGCCCTGATCCGGGAAGCGCCCACCACCCAGCCGGAGTACAGCCAGCCGTCGGCGATGACTTTCCAGATATCGGCGGCGGGGGAGTTGAACAGCTGGGACACGGTGGACATGGTGTTCCTTCCTGTGGTGGTGGAGCGGGCAGGATTTCCCGCCGCAGCGGGAGCCGCAGCGGGGGAGCGTACGACGACGGCAGGAGCCGGCTGCTGTGCCGCCAGGTAGGAGCGCTCCCGGAGGCGGCGCGCCCAGGCATACGTTTGTGTTCCGGGCGGCTGGTTGGCGAGCGGGTCGAAGCGCAGGGGAGTGTCCCGCGGCTCGGGGGCGGCGCGCAGGCGCAGCTCGCCGCACTCATGCCACTGCCCGGCTGGCCTGGCCCAGTACAGTCCAAGAATCCATTCCCCGGAAGCCAGCGACGCGTCCGGAAGCTGCTCCGTCCGCAGGCCCAGCAGCACCGGACCTTTCCGGCCGCGGTACGGCATGAGGGTGGTCAGGGTGGCGCTTGCGACGTCGAGTTTGGGCTGGAGCAGGAACCGGCCGGGCAGCCGCCAGCCGGTGGACGCGAAGAGGACGTCGGCCGGGCCGGGGCCGGCAAAGCCGGCAGCAGGGCCGCCGGGAGCATGACCGCCGGGCGGGGTGACCCGAAGCGCAAGCCCCAGGATGTCCGGAAGGTTCTGCGGCAGGCCCGCCGAACGGGAAAACCTCGCCTCGACGGTGTCCGTGCCGGGTTGGTCCAGCCAGTCCAGCCCGCTCGGCTCACCGGGGCTGCCGGTCCTAGCCAGGTCACCGGCCAGCGCCACCCCGTCCGGATGGATGGGCCGGTCAGGCCGGGCCAGCTTGACGAGGCGGAACATGCCCGCGAAGGCGCCGCCCGCCGTCGCACTTAAGGCCCCGCCCGCCGTCGTACCTATGGGTCCGGCGCGGCCGGCCGCTGGTTGGTCACTCACAAGGTGGTCCGTCATGCTTCCTTCCTACCCCGAAAAGGCGGAACTACATGCGTCCGAACCGCGACCGGACAAGGGCGAAAATCCCATAGGCGATGAATCCGGCACCGATGGCCACCAGGAGGTACGGCCCGAAGGGATGGTCCTGGAGGGCCTTGAGGCTGCCGTCCAGCCCGGTGGATTCGTCCGGGCTGTGCTTGGCGGCGGCGATGACGAAGAGCAGTCCGGTGAGGACCAGGGCTACGCCTTTGGCGATGTGGCCGCCGACGCCCAGGACGTCGATCAGCCTGCCGCGCCGCCTGCCGTCGAAGTAGTACAGCTCCTCCTTGAACCCCCGGCGGACCCCCTTGGCCATGAAGTAGATTCCAATCCCAATGATCGTCAGGCCGAGGGCCACCAGCGTCCACAGCCCTGGCGGCGTAGCCATCAGCGAGGCGCTGAAATCCCGGGTGCTGTCACTGGAATCCCCACGCAGCCCGACGGCGAAACCGGCGAAGCTGAACCCCACGCTGCTGTAGGCGATGGCCAGGAAACCGGAGGAAATGAGCTTGGACACGCGCTCCTTGCGGGGGAGCCGGCGTGCCCGCAGGGTGGCCTCGCTTGCCTGCCACAGCCCCAGGCCGAGGCAAGCCAGTACGCAGGCCCACATCACGGCCGGGCCCCAGGCGTTGGCGGCGAGCTGCTCGATCGCCCCGGTGGGTTCGGCCTCGCCGGGCTGGCCGAACGCCACGGCGATGGCAATGGCGCCGATGATCACGTGCAGCAGGGCCATGACGGCGAATCCGGTGCGCGCCAGGACGTCCAGGGCCTTGTGGTTGGAGGCCTCCTCGACAGCGTCCGCGGCCTGGCGGATGGTGGATTCCCCGTCAGACATGGCTCAGCCGTTCATTGGTCCTTCGGCCCGCAGCTTCTCGGCGCCGGGCCCCTCGACGTGCACGGTGCAGCGGACCACGAGCCTTCCGGGGGCGTTGTCCAGTTCCACCAGGGAGTCGTCCGCACTCAGGACCGTGAACACCTGGGAGTCCGGCACCACGGCCACCCCCTTGGCTTTGGCCGTCTCCCGGGCGTTGCCCAGTGCCTCGTTCTGCAGGCCTTCTATGTATGCGTTCTCGTCTTCACGGGCCGGGTCCCCAAAAGCCCAGCCAAACAAAGTCCCTGTGTTTCCCATGGCGACGATGTTACGCGTTCTGCTCTGGGAAGACGGGCTTTCGTAACATTAGTAAGTGTGCTTACCATGGGCGGGCCAAGACCCTGACGGGACACGGCAAGCGAAGACCGCACGAGCGGCATCCCGCAACCACTTCGACGTTAGGAATGCACAACATGGCAGGAAATCTCATTGCCCGGTCAGTTCACGATTTGACGGCAGCGGCGTGGTTCGGCGGATCCCTCATGGGGGCCATCGGCCTCAACGGTGCAGCGGCGGCAGCCAAGGATCCGTCCGAACGCACCCGGCTCTCCAGTGCCGGCTGGATGAAGTGGGCGCCGTTCCAGACGGCGGCCTTCGCCTCCCACCTCGTGGCGGACCTGGCCATCGCCTGGGAGAACAAGGGACGCATTGCCAAGCAGGAGGGCGTGGCCCGGGACACCGTGATCAAGACGGCGGTGACGGTGGTAGGCGCGGCGGTAACGCTGTACTCCGGCATCCTTGGCAAGAAGGTGGAGAAGCTTGCGGACCAGGGCGCCGCGGGTGCCACGGAGCCCCGGCCGGAGGCATCCGACGAACTGAAGGCGGCCCAGCAGCAGCTGAAGGTGCTGCAGTGGGTCATCCCGGCGTTCGCCGGCCTGGTGGTTGTCCTGGGTGCGAAGCACGGCGAGATGCAGCGTCCCAAGAACGTCCTCGCGGGCCTGCGCTCCTAGCCATACGGGTGCCTGCCCCGGGGTAAGGCGGCAACGCACGACGACGGTCCGGCACCTGGGTGCCGGACCGTCGTCGTGCACGGGCCGGGAAGGTGTCCTTGCCGGCCGGCCTAGATCGGTTTGGTGCCCGCCGGCGGCAGGTTCGGGTTCATGTCCTCGAGGTTCGGGTCCTCGGCAGTCCATACCTGGATGATGGCCCAGGCAACGGCGGCCAGCGGCACGGACAGCACCGCACCCACGATGCCGGCGAGGATGGTTCCGGCCGTCAACGCCATCAGGATCACCAGGGCGTGGAGCTGCAGGGACTTGCCCATGACGATGGGCTGCAGCAGGTCGCCCTCGAGCTGGTTGACGGCGATGACCACGGCCACCACGATCAGGGCGACCACCGGCCCGTTCGCCACCAGCGCCACCAGGGCTGCAAGAATCCCGGCCACGGTGGCGCCAACCAGGGGGATGAAGGCGGTGATGAAGACGACGATGGCCAGCGGGATGGCCAGGGGCACCTGCATGATCAGCAGCGCGGCGCCGATGGCCACCGTGTCCACCAGGGCGACGATCGCGGTGCCGCGGACGTAGCCGCCGAGCACCTCAAGGGTGCGGCGGCCGACGCGGCGCAGCTTGGCTTCACGGGCTCCGGTGAACGGGCGGAGGAAGAAGTTCCAGATCTTGGCGCCGTCCTTCAGGAAGAAAAAGAGGATGACGATCATCAGGCCGGCCCCGGCGATGAACTCGGTGACCACGGACAACCCGGTGATCGCGCCGGAGCGGACCTGGCTGCTGGTGGCAAAGTCGATGATGCCCTGCCGGGCTTGGTCCAGCTGTTCCTGCTCGATGGGGACGGGCCCGGTCAGCAGGAACTTCTCCAGCTCATCCAGTCCGGAGGAGGCCTGCTGGGCGAGCTCGCTCCACTGGTTGCTCACCGAGAAGTAGATGACGGTGGACACGCCGCCCAGCACCAGCAAAAGGCCGATGAACGCGATCCCTGTTGCCAGTCCCCCGGGCAGCCCCCGGCGCCGGAGCATGTTCACGAACGGGCCGATGGCCGCGGCCAGGATCAGCGCTATCAGGATTGGAATGACCAAGAGCTTGATCTGCATCAGCGCGTAGACGGATACAACCGCCACGATGAGGATCAGCAGGACCTGGGCGGCGCGGATGCCCACCCTCCCCAGGCCGTCACCCCAGAGCTCGGAGGGGGACCTGGGTTCCTTGGGCTTCCGGGCAGCCGCCGGGCGGTGGCCTTCGCCGCCCGGCTCCCCGTGCGCGGCGGCAGCGGCAGCCGCAACAGCCGGTGATTGTGCCGTGGCCTCCTGCGGGGGTTCGTGGCTCACGTCGTGCTCGGTGAGGCGTGATGATCGCGCCATGGGAACTCCTCATCGTCGGCGGGTGCCTGCCGCGCCGGGATGCAGGACAGGCTTACTACCTTCTCAGGTAGTAAGCCTACTGACGGACTGGGCAAGGGTGAAACCCCGCAGGACTATCCGGCGAGCCATTCGGCGCAGGAGTTCAGGTTCCGGCTCACGGTGGCCACGGCGGCCTCCGCGTCACGGAGTTCAATGGCATCAACCAGCAGGCCGTGCCCCTCATGCGGGCGCCCGTCGAAACCCGGCCGGCCCTGCTGCTTCAGGAGGTCCTGGTGGAAGGCGGCGCCAAAGCTGGCATACAGCTCGTGCAGCAGGGGGTTGCCGGAGGCCTGGGCTACCCGTTCATGGAAACCCCAGTCAGCGCGCGCCCAGGCCTCGTAGTCGCCGGCGCCCCAGGCCTGGTCCCGGGCGGCGAGCAGGGCACGCAGCGCCGTGACGTCGTCGGCCGTGGCATTTCTCGCCGCCAGCCGGGCCGCCTGGGTGTCCAGGCCCAGCCTGACTTCCAGGATGTGCTCCTCGGTGTGGTCCTGGTACAGCCGGCGGGCCGCGCCGGAAATTTCACTGGTGGCCCGGACGTAGGTGCCGTCACCGCGCCGGACCTCCAGCATTCCGCTGTGGGCAAGGGCCTTGACGGCCTCGCGGAGGGTGCCGCGGGAGACGCCGAGGCGGGCTATCAGCTCGGTTTCGGACGGGATGCGCCGGTGCAGGGGCCATTCGCCGGAGTGGACCATGCTGCGCAGCTTGGCGGTGACCTCGTCCGCGAGCGGCGGGCGGGAGGATGGGCTTAGGGCCATGGCGTGCTACTTCCTTCCAACGGCGTTGGTCATGGCCCTGCCGGTGATCAGGTGGGCCACCACGATCTGGGCCAGCGCCAGGCCAAGCAGGAGCAGGAGGGGCAGGGTCCAGCCGCCGGTGGCGCTGTGCAGCAGTCCCATCCCGAACGGTCCGGCCGTGGCCAGGAGGTAGCCCGTGGACTGGGCAAGCGTGGACAGCGCGGTGGTTTCGGCGGTGCTCGCCCCGCTGCGGCTGATCATCACCATCACCAGCGGGAAGATGCCCAGGCCGAAGCCCAGCAGGGCGGCAGGGACGGCGGCCAGGCCCACCGGGAGCACCAGCAGCAGCACCAGGCCCGCCACCATGGTGACGCTGACCAGGTAGAACGCAGGCCGCAGCATCCGGGGCCGGGAGCCGATCGCGATCAGCACCATGCCTGCCGGCACGGAGACCAGCTGCATCAGCCCGAACATCAGTCCGCTGTCCGAGGCGCTCATGCCCATGGTGGTCAGCATGTAGGGGAACCAGCTCAGCAGGGCATAGGCGAGCAGGGCCTGCAGCGTGAAGATCACTGTAAGGAGCAGCCCTTTGCGGGTCCGCAGCAGCGGCCACGGCGAGACGCGGACCGCCGGCCTCCGGGGACTGTTGCGGTGGGCGTGCAGTGCCACGGGCAGGAAGCCAAGGAGGGCCGCGACGGCGGTGATGCCAATGGCACCGACGGCCGCCGACGGCGAACCGAGGGCGTGGGCCAGCGGAACCACGGCGACGGCGGTCACGGTGGCACCCGTGGTCATGGTCACCGTGTAGACGGCGGTCATGAGCGACGTGCGGTGCGCGAAGTGTTCCCGGATGAAGGAGGGCATGGCCACGTTGCAGACGGCCAGGCCGGACATGCCAAGGACGCTGCCGGCCACCAGCATGCCGGTGGCCGGAATGCCGCGCAGGAGGAGCCCGCCGGCCAGCATGGCCAGGGCCACCAGGATCGCCTTTTCCACGCCAAGGCGCCCGGTCAGCCAGGAGGTGCCGGCGCCCGCCAGCGCAAAGCACAGCGTGGGGATGGACGGGATGACGGCGGCCACCAGCGCCCCATACCCGAGGACTGCCTGGAGGTCATGCAGCAGGGCGGACGCTCCGGTGATGCCCGCGCGCAGGTTCAGTCCGATCAGCACCAGCGCAATCACGCCGAAAACGACGGCGGACCGGGGCTTGGTGCCCGTCCCGGACAAAGCGGCGGCCGGGACGGCCGGGGTTGCCGGGGCGGCAGCAGCGGGCGCGTTGGCGGCGGGAGGATACGACTCAGGCATCTCTCGAGTCTAAAGGTTAGACGTTTGACGTCTGCAGTTTTGTGGCGGACCTCTCTCCCGGCCGTTCATCTTCGGGCAATAGAATCCGGATACGGCACCGGGCCAGCCAGGTCCGGACCCGCCGCAACGACGCGGAAGGACGGCCTGTTTTGGTGAGCCAACAAACGGAGATTGAGAAGAAGTACGACGTCGACGAGGACGCCACAGTGCCTCCGCTGGAGGGGCTCCCAGGAGTCACCAGGGCGGGTCTTCCCCATACTGCTGTGCTTCAGGCCGTCTACTTCGACACGAAGCGCCATACACTGGCGTCCCACCGGATCACCCTCCGCCGCCGCACCGGCGGAACCGACGCCGGCTGGCACCTGAAGCTGCCGCCGCTGGATGACGCTGCTTCCGCGACGGAACCGCTGCAGCGGCGGGAACTGCACGCCCCGCTGGGGCAGCCCGATGTGGTGCCTGACAGCCTCTTGGCCTACCTCCAGGCATACCTCCGGGGGGCTGAAGTGGCTCCGGTGGTGCGGCTGGAAACCAGCCGCACCACCCACGCCCTGTACGGCGAGGACGGCGTTCACTTGGCGGACCTCGCCGATGACCGGGTGACGGCCGAGCTCCTGCACCGCGGACAAAAAGGCGGAGCCGGGGGCGGCGGGGAGAAGCAGCATTGGCGTGAGTGGGAACTGGAACTCGTCCATGGCGATCCCGGGTTCTTCGGCCCCGCCGAGGAGCTGCTGGCCAAGGCCGGAGCCCGTCCCGCCGGGCACGCCTCGAAGCTTGCCCGTGCGCTGGGCGGCGCCGCCGGCTCCCTCCCGGACGCCGGCCCGTCCCGGAACGGAAGTACCCCTGCCCTGGCTGCCGGCAGGAAGGCCCCCGCAGCCGCCGTCGTCACTGCCTACCTCAGTGGACAGATCGGGGAGATCCTGGCCCAGGACCCGGGAGTCCGGCTGGAGGAGCCCGAGTCGGTGCACGACATGCGGTCCGCGCTCCGCCGGGTCCGCTCCGTGCTTTCTGCCTACTCAAAACTTTATGCAGCCGCTCCGGTGCGCCGGCTGCGCGACGAACTGAAATGGCTGGGCCAGCTGCTCGGCGCGCCACGGGATGCCGAGGTCCTGCTGGCCAGGCTCCGCGGGCACCTCGACGACCTTCCGCCGGGGGAGGGCGTGGACGACGTCAGGGCCAAGGTGGAGCACAAAGTGGGCGGCGCCTATGACGACGGTTACCGGCAGCTCCAGGAGGCGCTGCGCTCGGAACGCTACTTCCGGCTCCTGGATGACCTGGAGGCGTTCCGGGACAAACCGCCGGTCCGTCCGGACCCGGTGGCGCCGGGGCGCCGCGTGGCTGCGAAAGCCGTGGCCAAGGCTGCCAGGCGGCTGCGGCGCTCGCACAAGGCCGCGGTGCGGTCGAAGCGCGGAACGGCCCACGAAACCGCCCTCCACCAGGTGCGCAAGGATGCCAAGAAGCTGCGGCACGTGGCGGAATCTGCCGCCCAGGTCTACGGCAAACGTGGGGACAAGGTGGCCAAGGCCGCGCACCGGCAGCAAAAGATCCTGGGCAATTTCCACGACGCCGTGATCGCCCGGGACCTGCTGGCCACGGTGGGCTCACGCCAGGAACCGACGCCGGCTGCGGCAGCCTATGCAGCATTGGAGACGCGGGAGGACGGGCTGATCAGCAGCTCCGAGGCCCAGTACCGGAAAGCCCGCAGGAAGTCCCGGAAACTGCTGCGCCGCGGGCTGGGGTAGCGGCATGTCAGGGCAACGCGGGGTCGGATAACGCCCGATAAATCGCTGATATCGGGCAGGAAGTGACCCCGCGTTGGCGTTATTTCCCCTGCCGCGCGGACAGCCGGGCCACGGCCAGCGCCAGCCAGAGCTGCACGCGGTCCGCAGTGACGGCGGGGTCGTAACCGGTCAGCTCGGTAATCTGCGCCAGCCGGTACCGGACGGTGTTCCGGTGCAGGGTGAGCTCCTCGGCGACGGCGGCCACCGAGCCGTTGTTGTTGAGGTAGCTCTCCAGCGTGGCCATCAGTTCCGAGCCGTGGGCGGCGTCAAAGGTCCGCAGCGGGTCCAGGGACTCGTTGGCCATGTCCGCCAGCGGTACGTCCTCGCTGGCCAGGAGCAGCGATGTCAGGCTGAGGCGCTCCGGCTCATTGACGGGCAGGCCGTGGCTTGCCGCGTCACGGGCCTCAAAGTAGCTCCACCGCAGGCCGTTCGGCTTGGTGTACGCGCCGCCGATCCCGATCGTGGCGTGGATGCCGGCTTCTGCCAGGTGGTCGCTCAGCTTCCGGGCAAGGGCAGGTGCGCCGCCGCCGTCGTCGTTAATGACCAGCACCAGGTCCTTGCCCACGACGGCGGCCACCGCCTTTTCCAGTTCGCGCGGCACCGAGGTACTCACCAGTGCCTTGTTGTGGGCGGCCGAAACGGCCAGCAGCACCACGTTCTTCCGGGTGCTGTTGACGCCCACGCCGGCCAGGCGCCGCTGGGCCTCGCTGGTCTCCAGCGCCCCGTGGATCACGTCTTCCAGGACCTGGCCGCAGAGGGCACGCTGGGCCTGGCGCTGCTTGACCATGTTGTTCAGCTCCACGCTGATCAGGCTTTGGGCGTACCCGATGATGCCCGAGTCCTCGAAGGGCTGCCGGACCCAGAGGGTGCAGGCATCCCGCCGGCCGGTGGGGACGGGATAGGAGGACCAGGAGTCCGCGGACGGGGAATCGCTGCTGCTGTTGTAGAGCTGGGCCGTGAACTGGGTGAGGGCCACGTCGGTGCGCAGCATGTTGCCCAGGTGCTTGAGGAGCTCGGCGAGCCCGCCACCGGTGAGCAGTGCCCGGGCCAGAATCTGGTGCCCGGCGATCAGCCGCTCGAGTTTGGCGTAGTGGTCCGCGGACTGGGCGTCGGCCACCAGCTTGCCGATGGCAATGAACGGCGTCTCGTAGGGAACCTCCACCACCGGCAGGCCCCACCGGTTCGCCTCCGCCAGCAGGGCAGGAGGGACCGTCTCGTGCGAGAGCCCCACGCCGAAGCCAATGCCCACGGCACCGGCCCGCTGCACCTGCCGGACAAAGCGCCGCTGCTCCGGCGCGGACCGCAGGCGCAGGCCGGTGGTGAGGATCAGTTCCCCGCCGTTGAGGAACCGGTGCGGATCCTCCAGTTCCGTGACTGCCACCCAGTTGATGTCCTGGTGCCAGGTGGTCTCGGCGACCCCGGCCTTGGACAGCTTCAGGGAGTTAACACCCAGCAGGGCGGCAAGGGAAATGGCCATGGATCAAGGATAAACGGGCGCTGGGCAACCGCACTAAACAGCTCCCGGAAGGGTGTGCAGGTGGCTATTCACTGCACAGGGGCGCTGGCATAGGCTCAAGGCAGTTCCATCCATCCGCCCCGAACTCCGCCCGGGCGCGGGTGGCTCCTACGAAAGAGGTTGCACACCGTGGTCCAAACCTTGCAGAACTTCATCAACGGGAAGTTCGTCACCCCTGCCGGCACCACCCTGCTGGACATCGTGAACCCGGCCAACGGGGAGGTCGTGGCGCACTCGCCCGTCTCGGTGCAGGCCGATGTGGACGCCGCCATGACCGCAGCCAAGGACGCCTTCAGGACCTGGAAGCACGTCACCCCGGGGCAGCGCCAGCTGATGCTCCTCAAGCTCGCCGACGCCGTCGAGGCCAACAGTGACGAACTCGTGGAGGCCCAGCACCGCAACACGGGCCAGGTCCGCTCCCTGATCGCCTCCGAGGAAGTGGCGGCCGGCGCCGACCAGCTCCGTTTCTTTGCCGGCGCAGCCCGCATCCTTGAAGGCAAGTCCGCCGGCGAATACTTCGAGGGGCACACCTCCTACGTCCGCCGCGAACCCATCGGCGTCGTGGCACAGGTTGCACCCTGGAACTATCCCTTCCTGATGGCCATCTGGAAGATCGGCCCGGCGCTCGCCGCCGGCAACACCGTGGTCCTCAAGCCCTCGGACACCACCCCGGAATCCACGCTGGTCCTGGCCCGCCTCGCAGGGGACATCCTGCCCGCCGGCGTCCTGAACGTGGTGCTGGGCACGGGCGAGACCGGTGCCCTGATGGTGGACCACAAGGTTCCCGGCCTGGTGTCCATCACCGGCTCCGTCCGTGCCGGCATCGCTGTGGCGTCCGGTGCGGCCAAGGGCCTCAAGCGTGCCCACCTGGAGCTTGGCGGCAAGGCGCCGGCCATCGTCTTCAAGGACGCCGATATCAAGAAGAGTGCCGCGGCCATCGCCGAGTTCGCGTTCTTCAACGCCGGCCAGGACTGCACCGCGATCACGCGCGTGCTGGTGGAAGACTCGGTGCACGACGACGTCGTCGCCGCTATGGTGGAGCACACCAAAACCCTCCGCACCGGCTCGCAGAACGATGAGGACAACTACTTCGGCCCGCTGAACAACGTCAACCACTTCAACGCCGTCAGCTCGGTGGTGGAGAACCTGCCTGCCAACTGCCGGATCGAAATTGGCGGCCACCGGGCGGGGGAGAAGGGCTACTTCTTCGAACCCACCATCGTCACCGGCGCCAGGCAAAGCGATGACATCGTCCAGAAGGAAACCTTTGGGCCCGTCATCACCGTGCAGAAGTTCAGCACCGAGGAAGAAGCTGTGGAACTGGCGAATGACGTGGACTATGCCCTCGCCTCCAGCGTGTGGACCACCGACCACGGCACGGCCATGCGCCTGAGCCGCGACCTGGACTTCGGCGCCGTCTGGATCAACACCCACATCCTCCTCACCGCCGAAATGCCCCACGGCGGCTTCAAGCAGTCCGGCTACGGCAAGGACCTCTCCATGTACGGCGTTGAGGACTACACGCGCATCAAGCACGTCATGAGTGCACTCGACGCATAACCCCGCCGCCAAACCTCCGCATCAAACCCCAGGCTTTCCAGAAAGGCTCCCCATGACCACCACCGCATCAGACATCACCTTCCGCCTGGAGCAGAAGCGCCGGGTCCAGGCCGACTTCCCCGGGCCCAAGTCGGTGGCACTGGCCGAGCGCCGCAAGGCAGTAGTTGCCGCCGGCGTCGCCTCCGCCGTTCCCGTCTACGTTGCAGACGCCGACGGCGGGATCATCCACGACGTCGACGGCAACTCCTTCATCGACCTCGGCTCAGGCATCGCGGTGACCAGCGTGGGCGCGTCCGATCCCGCCGTCGTCGGTGCCGTCAAGGAAGCCGTGGAGCACTTCACGCACACCTGCTTCATGGTCACCCCGTACGAGGGGTACGTGGCACTGGCCGAGCAGCTCAACCGCCTCACGCCCGGCGACCACGAGAAGCGCACGGTCCTCTTCAATTCAGGCGCTGAGGCGGTGGAGAACGCCGTCAAGGTGGCCCGCCTCGCCACCGGACGCGACGCCGTCGTGGCCTTCGACCACGCCTACCACGGCCGCACCAACCTGACCATGGCGCTCACCGCGAAGGCCATGCCGTACAAGACCAACTTCGGCCCCTTCGCGCCCGAGGTGTACCGCATGCCCATGAGCTACCCGTACCGCGAGGAAAACCCGGAGATCACCGGTGCCGAGGCCGCCAAGCGCGCCATCACCATGATCGAGAAGCAGATCGGCGGGGACCAGGTTGCCGCGATCATCATCGAACCCATCCAAGGCGAAGGCGGGTTCATTGTCCCCGCCGAGGGCTTCCTCCCCGCGCTGGCCGCCTGGGCCAAGGACAAGGGCATCGTGTTCATCGCCGACGAGGTCCAGTCCGGCTTCTGCCGCACCGGTGAATGGTTCGCCGTCAACCACGAGGGTGTTGTCCCGGACATCCTGACCCTGGCCAAGGGGATCGCCGGCGGCATGCCGCTCTCCGCCATCACCGGCCGGGCAGACCTGCTCGACGCCGTGCACCCCGGGGGCCTGGGCGGCACCTACGGCGGCAACCCGGTGGCATGCGCAGCCGCGCTGGCATCCATCGGCTCCATGGAGGAGTACGACCTGAACGGCCGGGCCCGCCACATTGAAGCCCTGGCCACTACCCGCCTCCGCGCGCTGCAGGCCGAGCTTGCCGGTGCCGGAACAGCCGTTATCGGCGATGTCCGCGGGCGCGGCGCCATGCTCGCCGTCGAACTGGTCCAGGCTGGCTCCAAGGAACCGAACCCGGAACTGACCAAGGCCGTGGCGGCCGCGTGCCTGAAGGAAGGTGTCATCATCCTCACCTGCGGCACCTACGGAAACGTGATCCGCCTGCTGCCGCCGCTGGTCATCACCGACGAACTGCTGACCGACGGCCTGGACGTCCTGGCCGCCGCCATCAAAGCCAACGCGTAGCAGTCCACAGAGTTAGCGTCCCCTCGCAACGGCGCGAACACAACCCGAGGCCCCGGAACTACTGTTCCGGGGCCTCGGGGGATTAAGGCGCCGCTACCTCTGGGCTTTGTCCGGTTCTCCGATGACCACCTGCGCGGGACTGTGCAGCACGTAGCCGTTGAGCCAGGAAAACAGGGCGCGGACTTTCTGCTGGAATCCGGACAGCAGGGCAAGGTGCACCAGGAGCCAGGACAGAAAAGCCAGCGGACCCTGGAGCTGGACGCGCCGGCGCCCCAGTTCAGCCACCGCCGCGCCCCGTCCGATCATCGCCATGTATCCCTTGTCCACGTAGCGGAAAGGCTGCCGGGTTCCGCCGTTGAGGTCGGCAAGGATGTTGCGCGCGGCCCACTTCCCGGCCTGCTGGGCCACCGAACCGAGCTGCGGCAGTTTCGCTCCGGTCGAATCGGTGATGTTGGCGGCGTCGCCGATGACATACACGCCTTCCGCACCAGGGGCCGTCAGGTCCGCCTGGACGTCGATCCGGCCGCCCTTTCCCTGCGGCAGCCCCGAGCCGGCGATGAGGTCACCGCCCTTCAGCCCGCCGGCCCAGACAACGATCCCGCCCGGGATGACCGTCCCGTCAGCCAGCGTCACGCCGTCGGCCCTGACTTCGGTGACGCCCACCCCCATATGCATCTGGACACCTATCTTCGCCAGGCGTTGCCGGGTGTATTCCTGGGACCTGGAAGAAAACATGGCGAGCACGCTCGGCACCATGTCCACCAGGTGCACGCGGCACCGGGCCGCCAGTTCCGGGGAGAAGAACTTTGCCACAACGAACTTGATGTTTTCCGCCAGGGCGCCGGCAGTCTCCACCCCTGTGGGACCGCCGCCCACCACCACCATGTCCACTTCGGTTCCAGGCTCGCGGTCGGCCCGGTCCAGCAGCCGGGTCACGCTGGTTCCAAGCCTGGTGGCGTCGGTCACGGAGTACAGCGGGAAGGCATGCTCCTCCGCCCCGGGCGTATTGAAGAAGTTGGGCACGGCGCCCACGGCGATCACCAAAACCTGGGCGCGGAACGTGTCACCCTCGTCGGTGGTGACGGTGCGGTTTCCAACATCAACCGAGGCAACTTCCGCGGTCAGGACCCGCACGTTGCGAATCCGCCGGAACATGGACCGGATGGGGCGGGCAATGGCGGACACGCCGATCTGCGAGGTGGCCACCTGGTACAGCAGCGGCTGGAACTGGTGGTAGTTGTTCGAATCGATAAGCAGGACGCGGACGCCCTTGCGGCCAAGTTCCCTGGCTGCAGCGGTGCCGGCGAATCCGGCCCCGATCACGATGACCTGATATGAGTCCTCCATCCGAGCAACCTACTCCACCGGGGTTCCCGGCAACAGGGGGCTAGGGGGATTTGAGGGCCGCCCGGTTCCGTCTCCGGGCCACGGACGCCTTGCGGGCCGTGCGCAGCATGTCCACGGTCAGGACCAGCAGCGCCACCCACACCACGCCGAAGCCGATCCAGCGGTCCAGGGTCATCGCTTCCCTGAACACCACCAGCGCCAGGATGAACTGCAGGACTGGCGCGAAGTACTGCAGCAGCCCGATGGTTGTCAGGGGAAGGCGGCGGGCCGAGGCTCCAAAGAACAGCAGCGGTACCGCCGTGATCACGCCGGAGGCCAGCAGGAGCCAGAAATGGCCCGGTCCCTGTGTGGTGAGCGTGGCTGTTCCGGCGGCTGCCAGGTAGACCATCGTGGCCGCCGCGAACGGGGCCAGCACCATGCTCTCCACGCTGAGGCTGGTGACGGCGTCCACCCTGGACCCCACCCGCTTCTTGACGAAACCGTAGAGGCCGAAGCTGAAGGCCAGGGTCAGTGCGATCCACGGCAGCTTGCCGTAGGAGTAGGTGAGGACGCCCACCGCCACAAAACCGATGCCGACGGCGGTCCACTGCAGCGGACGCAGCCTCTCCTTCAGGACGAACACGCCCAGCAGGACAGACACCAGCGGGTTGATGAAGTAGCCAAGGGAGGCCTCAACGGCCTGCCCGGTGGTCACCCCGTAGGTGTACGTCAGCCAGTTGACGGCGATCAGGAGGGCGGCCAGGGCCAGCGAACCAAACACGGCCCGGTCCCGCAGGGCCTGCGCCAGCGCGGACCAGGAACGGGTGGCCATGATGAGGAGGGCGCAGAACAGCAGGGACCACACCACCCGGTTGGCCACGATTTCGACGGCGCCCGCCGGCATGAGGACAAAGAAGTACAGCGGCAGCAGCCCCCACAGCCCGTAAGCCCCGATGCCAAAGAGGATTCCCGCCGTCGTCTCCTTATCTACGGCCCTGGGACCGGCGGCTTTGGGGCCGGCTGCCCGGGAAGGACGGGGCGCAGCGGCGGGAGCCGGGGCACTGGCGGGGGAGGATCCATCGGGAGTGGGCACGGAACCCATAACACCACCCCGGGGGCAGGTATTCCAGCAGGCAGGGCACGCAACCGGCAAATAATCAGTAGGCTTGCTTTTATGATCTTCGCCAAGCGGCCGGACACGGCCCCATGAGGCTCCGGCGCAGCAACGCTTCGGGCCGAGGCTACCGCCGTGTTGCTGCCGGTAAAGGCTTCAGCTACCGGGACCTGGACGGCTCCACCTTGCCGCCCGGTCCGGTTCGGGACCGGCTGGAAAGCATCGGCATTCCGCCGGCGTGGACAGATGTATGGATTGCCCCGTTCGAGAACGGGCACATCCAGGCAACCGGTGTGGATGCGGTGGGCCGGCGCCAGTACATCTACCACCCGGAATGGCGGGAACGGAAGGACCGGGTGAAATTCGACCGTTCCCTGCAACTGGCGGAGTCGCTGCCGTCGGCCCGCCGCAGGGTCACCATGGACCTGCGCAGTGAGGGCTTTTCGCGTGACCGGGTCCTCGCCGGGGCCTTCCGGATGCTGGACAGCGGATCGCTGCGGGTGGGGTCTGAGCGGTACACGAACGAGAACGGCAGCCACGGGCTCGCCACCCTGCTCTGCGCCCACGTGACGGTGCGCAAGGACCGTATCCTGCTGAAGTTTCCCGCCAAGAGCGGCAAGGACTGGGAGTCGGAATTCCGCGACGCAGACCTCGCCGTCCTGCTGCGGCTGCTCAAGCGGCGCGGCCCCAATGCCCGGCTCCTGGCGTACAAGGAGGGACGGCAGTGGAAGCCGGTCACCAGTGCCGACATCAACGCCTACGTGAAGGAGCGGACCGGATCCGACTTCACGGCCAAGGACTTCCGGACCCTGCGGGGCTCGGTTGCGGCTGCGGGCAGCCTGGCCCGCACAGGCGCCCGGCGGACGGCGGCCAAACGCAAGAGGGCCATCGCCCGGGCCATGATGGAAGCGTCGGAGGTGCTGGGGAACACGCCGTCGATCGCCCGCAAGAGCTACGTCGATCCCCGCATAGTGGATCACTACCACGAGGGCGAAACCATCGATCCCAAACGGCCCGACTCCGCCGAAGCCGAGCTCAGGGCCCTGCTGTACCGCGAAGGTGACGTGGTTCCGCTGGCGAAGAGCGGCTGAGGCCTAGAATAAGGGACTGTGCGCTACCTGTCCGGCGCATTCTCGTCAAGACAGCCAGTTCAGAAGGGCTTCCGGTGTCCAACCACAGCGAATCCGCCTCCTCCCGTCCCCTCCGCGTCGCCATTGTGGGCGCGGGGCCGGCCGGTGTCTACGCTGCGGACATCCTCACGAAGTCCAGCGGGGTCAAGGACGGCGATTTCGCGGTCAGCATCGACCTGTTCGAGGCCTACCCGGCGCCGTACGGCCTGATCCGGTACGGCGTGGCGCCGGACCATCCCCGGATCAAGGGCATTGTCAATGCGCTGCACAAGGTCCTGGACCGCGGCGACATCCGGTTCCTGGGAAACGTAACGTACGGCCGGGACCTCACCCTGCACGACTTCCGGGCCTTCTATGATGCGGTGATCTTTTCCACCGGCGCGGTCAAGGACGCTGACCTGGACATCCCCGGCATCGAGCTGCAGGGCTCCTTCGGCGGCGCTGACTTTGTGTCCTGGTACGACGGCCACCCGGACGTCCCCCGCGAGTGGCCCCTGGAGGCGAAGGAAATCGCGGTGATCGGGAACGGCAACGTGGCACTGGATGTGGCCCGCATGCTGGTCAAGCATCCTGAGGAGCTGTTGAGCACCGAGATTCCGGACAACGTTTACCAGGGGCTGAAGGCTTCGCCGGTCACGGACGTGCACGTCTTCGGCCGCCGGGGCCCGGCCCAGGTGAAGTTCACGCCGCTGGAACTGCGGGAACTGAGCCACATGAACGACGTGGACATTGTGCTCTACCCCGAGGACTTCGAGTTCGACGAAGCCTCCGATGACGCCATCCGCAGCAACAACCAGATCAAGACCATGGTGAACACGCTCACCAACTGGCTGGTGGAGGAGCACACCGAGTCCGAGAATCCGTCCTCCAGGCGGCTCCACCTGCACTTCCTGCACAGCCCCGTAGAGGTGCTCGACGACGGCACGGGCAAGGTGGGCGGGATCAAGTTCGAGCGCATGCAGCTCGACGGGACCGGGAATGCCAAGGGCACGGGGGAGTACATCGAGTACCCGGTCCAGGCCGTTTACCGGGCCATCGGCTACCACGGCTCCGCCCTGGACGAACTCGAGTACGACGCCAAGCGGGGCGTCATCCCCAACGAAGGCGGCCGGGTCCTGGACGCTGAAGGCAACCCCGTCCCCGGCATCTACGCCACCGGCTGGATCAAGCGCGGGCCGGTAGGCCTGATCGGCCACACCAAGGGCGACGCCCTGGAAACCATCGGTTTCCTCCTTGAGGACCGGCTGACCCTGCCCCCGGCCAAGAACCCTGACCCCCAGGCGATTATCGACCTGCTGGAAGAGCGCGGCATCGAATACACCACATGGGAGGGCTGGAACAGGCTCGACGCCCACGAAGCAGGCCTCGGTGCTGCCTGGACCGGGCCCGAAGGCCTGGACCACGTGGTCCGCGAACGCATCAAGGTGGTGCCGCGCGAGGAGATGATCCGCATCTCCCGCGGCTAACGGTTCCCGCCCCCCAACCTTGCGGCTGACGCGTCCCTGTTTGCGTAACTTTTGCAGGCAGCTGGTCCCCGCAACCGCGCCGTTCCGGGGACTCCCGCCTGCCACAGGGGCCAAAAGCAACGCATTTGCGGCCGCCGTTCAGCCGGCTGAGGGTTACAATTGCCGGGCTGGCAGAACGAATGCCGCGCACCATCATGGGAGTTCGATGACGAACCTGATCCAGCCGGCCGAGCCGCACCAGCGAGCCGCCCTCGCCGGGCATGAGTTCCTGGACGGTGCCGCTGCCGGCACCCCGGAAATACCAGGCCTGCGCAAGCTCATCAAAGAGTCCTGGCAGCGTTCGGCCAGTTTCAAGGCAAACCCGGACAGCCCGGCAGCCCCGCTCGCCATGGACCGGGACGTGCTGGAGGACTACCGCAGCCAGCACCCCCTGGCCGCCATCATGCCTGTCATTAACAAGCTCCTGGTCCAGCCCAGCCACGACAGCGGCCTGCTGGTGGCAGTGGGTGACGAGGTGGGCCGGCTCCTGTGGGTGGACGGGGACCCCGTATTGCAGCGCCGCGCCGAGGGCATGATGTTCGTCCCGGGTGCCGACTGGTCCGAGGCAACGGTGGGAACAAGTGCCCCCGGAACCGCCCTGGCCCTGGGCCGGGGAATCCAGATCGCCGGGGCCGAGCACTACCAGCGCACCGTCCACCCCTGGAGCTGCACCGCTGTTCCTTTCCACGATCCGGATTCCGGCGCCGTCCTGGGCGTGGTGGACATCACCGGTACGGCCACGGCGGTGGCACCCCACACGTTGTCGCTCGTCGAGGCGACCGTGGCCGCCGCGCAGGCGCAGCTGCGGGTTGAACGGCTGCAGCTGGCGGCGTCGCTGGCCAGCAGGCCTGCACGACGGCGGAGCCAGGGCAGCGCTTCCCGGTCACCGGTGCCGGGGGCGAAGGAGGGCAGCCTGTACCGCAACAGCCTCCAGCTGCTGGGCCGCGACCAGGCCCTGCTCAGCATCGAGGGCAAAACCGTGGTGCTGTCCGCCCGGCACAGCGAAATCCTCGCCCTGCTGGGCTCGCACCCGGACGGACTGAGCGCCGAGGAACTCAGCGTCCTCCTGTACCCGGGCGACGGGTCCACCATGACGCTGCGCGCCGAAATGGTCCGGCTGCGCAAGGTCCTGCAGCAGCTCAATCCGGCCGCCGTTCCCGGCTCGCGGCCGTACCGGCTGCCCCTGGACCTGGTGCCGGACAGCGGCCAGGTCCTTAACTGCCTGCAGCGCGGCGCCCACCGGATCGCGCTGGAGATCTACCGCGGGGCCGTGCTGCCCAAGTCCGAGGCCCCCGGCATCATCGACCTCCGGGACAGGGTCTCGTCCCTGATGCGGGAAGCCGTCCTCACGGACGGCAGCGCCGAAACGCTGCTCAAGTACGCTGAGCTGCCCGAGGCGAGGGACGACGTCGGGGTCCGGCGTGCCGCCCTGAAACTGCTGCCTGCCCGCTCGCCCAAGCGTGCCGCCGTCGTCGCCGACCTCGAGCGGCTGGAAGCCGAACTGCGCGCCTGACAATGAGCCCCTGTGATGTGGGCCACAGGGTTGCAACCTGACTGCAACCTTTGCCCTCCTACGCTGAGTGCAACGGCGGAGGCCATGACCCGGCCTCCGCCCCATGCACAGCAAAGGAGCTAGCAATGACTGTTTACGCCCAGCCCGGTACCGAGGGTTCGAAGGTCACTTTCAAGGACCGCTACGAGAACTGGATCGGCGGCGAATGGGTGGCCCCGGTGAAGGGCCAGTACTTCGAAAACGTCACCCCCGTCACGGGCAAGGTCTTCTGCGAGGTGGCCCGCGGCACGGCGGAGGATATTGAACTGGCGCTCGACGCCGCGCACAAGGTTGCGCCGTCCTGGGGCAAGACCTCCGTGGCCGAGCGCGCCGCGATCCTGAACAAGATCGCTGACCGGATCGACGAGAACCTGGAAATGCTGGCCGTCGCCGAGTCCTGGGACAACGGCAAGCCCGTCCGCGAAACCCTTAACGCCGACATGCCCCTGGCCGCGGACCACTTCCGCTACTTCGCTTCCGCCGTCCGCGCCCAGGAGGGCCGGCTGTCCCAGCTCGACGAGGACACCACCGCCTACCACTACCACGAGCCGCTCGGCGTCGTCGGCCAGATCATCCCGTGGAACTTCCCCATCCTGATGGCCGTCTGGAAGCTCGCGCCCGCCCTCGCCGCCGGCAACGCCGTGGTGCTCAAGCCCGCCGAGCAGACGCCGTCGTCCATCCTGGTCCTGATGGAGCTCATCGGCGACCTGCTCCCCGCCGGCGTCCTGAACGTGGTCAACGGCTTCGGCGTCGAGGCCGGAAAGCCGCTCGCGTCCAGCCCCCGGATACGCAAGATCGCCTTCACGGGCGAGACCACCACCGGCAGGCTGATTAGCCAGTACGCCAGCCAGAACCTGATTCCGGTCACCCTGGAGCTCGGCGGCAAGAGCCCGAACATCTTCTTCAACGACGTCGCCCAGGAGAACGACGCGTTCTACGACAAGGCACAGGAGGGCTTCGCGCTGTTCGCCTTCAACCAGGGCGAGGTGTGCACCTGCCCGTCCCGCGCCCTCGTCCAGGAAGACATCTACGAGTCCTTCATGGCCGACGCCGTTGCCCGGGTGGAAAAGATGGTCCAGGGCAACCCGCTGGACACCGAAACCCAGGTCGGGGCGCAGGCCTCCAACGACCAGCTCGAGAAGATCCTGTCCTACATCGACATCGGCAAGCAGGAAGGCGCCACGGTCCTGACCGGCGGCGCCCGCGCCGAGCTGCCCGGCGACCTTGCCGGCGGTTTCTACGTCCAGCCCACGGTCTTCGAGGGCCACAACAAGATGCGGATCTTCCAGGAGGAGATCTTCGGCCCGGTGGTCGCCGTGACGAAGTTCAGCGACTACAACGACGCCATGGGCATCGCCAACGACACCCTCTACGGCCTCGGCGCCGGCGTCTGGTCCCGCAACGGCAACGTGGCATACCGGGCGGGCCGGGAAATCCAGGCCGGCCGTGTCTGGGTGAACAACTACCACGCCTACCCGGCGGGCGCCGCGTTCGGCGGCTACAAGTCCTCAGGCATCGGGCGCGAGAACCACGCCATGATGCTGGACCACTACCAGCAGACCAAGAACCTGCTGGTCAGCTACAACGAAAACAAGCTCGGCTTCTTCTAGAAGTAGCCGCTGCACCCCAGTTCCAACCCCGCTACAACGACGCAAGGATTTCGCCAATGACGACGAGAATGCAAGCAGCAGTAGTAACCGAATTCGGCAAGGACCTCCAGGTCCAGGACCTCGAGATTCCCGCCCCCGGCCCGGGACAGGCACTGGTCAAGGTCCTGACCACCGGCGTCTGCCACACCGACCTCCACGCGGCGGAAGGTGACTGGCCAGTCAAGCCCTCACCGCCCTTCATCCCCGGCCACGAGGGCGTGGGGGAAGTGGTGGCCCTCGGCGAGGGCGTCACCGACCTGGCCGTCGGTGACCTGGTGGGCAATGCCTGGCTCTGGTCCGCCTGCGGCGACTGCCAGTACTGCCGCACCGGCTGGGAAACACTCTGCGAAGTGCAGAAGAACGCCGGCTACAGTGTTGACGGCTCGTTCGGCGAGTACATGCTGGTGGACTCGCGCTTCGCCGCCCGCATACCGGCGGGATCCGACCCCGTCGAGGTGGCGCCGGTGCTCTGCGCCGGCGTCACCGTCTACAAGGGCCTGAAAATGACCGAAGCAAGGCCGGGGCAGTGGGTCACCATTTCCGGCATCGGCGGCCTTGGTCACATCGCCGTCCAGTATGCCGTCGCCATGGGCCTCCGGGTGGCTGCCGTGGATATTGCCGACGACAAACTCGCCCTGGCGAAGGCGCACGGCGCCGAACTGACGGTCAACGCCCTGCATGAGGACCCGGTGGAAGTCATCCAGCGCGAAACCGGAGGATGCCATGGAGTACTGGTCACCGCGGTGCATCCCTCGGCCTTCGGGCAGGCGATCGGCATGGCACGCCGTGGCGGGACGATCGTGTTCAACGGCCTGCCGCCCGGCGACTTTCCCGCACCGATCTTCGAGATTGTGCTCAAGGGCCTGACAGTCCGCGGTTCAATCGTGGGCACCCGACAGGACCTGGAGGAGGCGCTGGACTTCTACGCCCAGGGCAAGATCCACCCCACGGTGTCCGTCCGGGAACTCTCGGAGGTCAACGCCGTCCTGGATGAAATGAAGCACGCCAAGATCGACGGCCGCGTAGTCCTGAGGTTCTGATGCCGCTGGACAGGCTTGAGGCCGGGGTGACGCTGCCCGGGGAGGACTTCTCCCGGGTGGCGCTCACCCCGGCGGCCGTGCAGCTGCTGCGGAAACTGTGGCTCCAGCACGGTCCGCTCATGTTCCACCAGTCCGGCGGCTGCTGTGACGGGTCCTCGCCCATGTGCTATCCGGCGGGCGACTTCATCACCGCGGAAGCAGACGTCCTGCTTGGCCTCTTCGACCTCTCCGAGGGACTGGAACCGCAGCCGCTGGAATTCTGGATGTCGCGGGAGCAGTTCAGCTACTGGAGCCACACGCACCTGACGGTGGACGTGGTGCCGGGCAGGGGGAGCGGCTTTTCGGTCGAGGCGCCGGAGGGAAAAAGGTTCCTGATCCGGTCCGCCCTGATGGACTGGCCCGCCTAGGCCGGTTCGACCAACTACCACTTGGGACCCTTCATCTGAAGGGTCCCAAGTGCTTTGCCGGAATAAAGTTCGGCAGAGTAACCGTCTCACCATTCGGGACAATTGGGCCCGTCCAGTGGATGGACACTACCGTTAATAGGTCTGTTTCCATCCGAAACCAGGATTGTGATCCCCCAATGAACCTTCTCCGGACCAAATCCATCGAGCAGTCGATCGCCGACGCCGATGAGCCCGGGCGCAAGCTGAAGCGCTCCCTCAGTACCTGGGACCTGATGATCATGGGCGTCGCGGTTGCTGTCGGCGCCGGCATCTTCTCCGTTGGCGCCAAGGCTGCGGCCAACTTCTCCGGTCCCGCCGTGACCCTGTCCTTCGCCATCGCCGCCGTAACCTGCGCGCTGGCCATCATGTGCTACGCCGAGTTCGCCACCGCCATCCCCGTGGCCGGTTCCGCGTACGTCTTCACCTACGCCACCATGGGCGAACTCCTGGCCTGGATCATCGGCTGGAACCTGATCCTGGAGCTTTTCACCGCCGCGGCCGTGATCGCCAAGTACTGGGGCATCTACCTCAGCAAGGTATTCGCCCTCATGGGCGCCGATATTCCGCCGGCGATCTCCCTGGGCGGGATTGACCTCTACTGGGGTGCCTTCCTGATCGTCGCCGTCTTCACCGTGCTGCTGGTCCTGGGCACCAAGCTCTCCGCCCGCGTAGGCAACATCTTCACCCTGATCAAGATCGGCGTCGTCCTCTTTGTCATCGTGGTGGGCTTCACTTACGTGAAGATCGAAAACTACGCCCCGTTCATCCCGGCCGCCCAGCCGACCGGCGGCGCCGGTGGCGCCGACGTCCTGAAGCAGTCGTTCTTCGGCTTCCTCACCGGAGCCGCCCCCGCCCAGTACGGCACCCTTGGCATCTTCGCCGGCGCCGCTCTGGTCTTCTTTGCCTTCATCGGCTTTGACGTGGTGGCCACCTCGGCGGAAGAAGTAAAGAACCCGCAGAAGACGCTGCCGCGCGGCATCTTCGGCGGCCTGGCCCTGGTAACCCTGCTCTACATCCTGGTGTCCCTGGCACTCACGGGCATGGTGTCCTACACGCAGCTGGCCGAGGCCGAGAACCCCACCCTCACCACGGCCTTCGAAGCAGTGGGGGACACCTCGGCGGCCAAGATCATTGCCTTCGGCTCCCTGGTGGGCCTGACCACCGTGATCATGGTGCTCCTCATGGGCCTGTCCCGCGTGGTGCTGGCCATGAGCCGCGACGGGCTACTTCCCCGTGCACTGTCCAAGACCAGCCAGAAGCGTTCGACGCCGGTACGCCTCCAGATCATCTGCGGGGCCGCCGTCGCCCTGGTCGCCGGGCTGACCAACGTGGACCTGCTGGAAGAAATGATCAACATCGGGACGCTGTCCGCCTTCGTGGTGGTAAGCCTGGGCATCCTGGTGCTCCGCAAGAAGCGCCCGGACCTGAAGCCGGCCTTCCGCGTACCGTTCGGCAAGGTCCTGCCCGTCGTGTCCGCCGTGCTGTGCTTCTACCTGATGACCAACCTCGCGGTGGAGACCTGGATCTTCTTTGCGGTCTGGCTGGTCATCGGCATGGCGATCTACTTCTCCTACGGCCAGCGCCACTCCCGCCTCAACGAGCGCTTCGGCGACGCGAGCGCGGCCGTCAACGGACCGGCTGCTGACAAAGTGCGCGACGGCGAGGACGAGCTCACCCGCGCCTGACACCCCGTGCGAATGCCCGCCCTGGCCTGGCCAGGGCGGGCATTCGCATGTCCGGCTTCTAGGATGGATCACATGGCCCGTCCCACACGATCCGAACGCAAGGCAGAACTCCTGGCCGCGATCCTGGATTACCTGATGGACAAAACGCTTGCCGAGCTCACCTTCCGGAGCCTCGCTGAGGGCCTGGGGATGAGCGCGTATGTGCTGGTGTACCACTTTGGAAGCCGGGACCAGCTGATCAACGACATTGTGGTTTCCATCGAGTCCCGGCTGGACCGGATGCGCAACACCGATGTGAACGACATCGACCGTGCCGCCTGGCGGGACTTCCTGCTCGACTCCTGGCAGTGGACCATGGCCCAGCGGAACCGGCACCTGACGCGCCTGGAATTCGAAGCGACGGCGCAGGACATCGTGGCCGCCGAACCGAGGGGAACGTCGCAGGAGCACTTCCGGATGCTCCACCATAAAACCCGCGACTGGCTCATGGTGCAGGGAATTCCGGAGGAGTTTGCCGACACCGACGCGCGGCTCTTCACGTCCACCTTCTACGGGCTGCAGTTCGACTTCGTGGTCATGAATGAGCCGGAAGCGGCCACCAAGGCCTTCGAGCTGATGCTGGCGGTCTTCTTCAACAACCTGGAAACGCGCCTGGCGCCCGGTGGAGGGCAGGGCTGAGCCGTCCTCGGCGCCGCAGGCCGGGCGTTGGCAGGAACTGCGGAAATCCAGGCCTGGCCACTGGAAACTGTCCCTTACGGTGCCGTCTCAGAGCTGTAACAATGAGCCGTACACGGATGTGCTGGCAGTCGTACCATGATTGAATCGGATAGTCGAACTTCTGTTCGAATGTCGAACACTGGGCTTGGGGGCGGGTCAGCCCCCGGTCATGGGCACGAAGGAGTGATCATGAAACGTCGTCTTATTTCCATCCTGGCAGTTGCCTCTGTCCTGGGGCTGGCGGCCTGCGGAAGCGGCTCGCCCAGTTCCACCGGCGGCGGAAGCGCACCGGCCACCGGGGGCGGCGGCGCGGGCTTGACCAAGGTCAGCGTCGGCGTCATCCCCATTGTGGACTGTGCCCCCATCTACCTTGGCGACAAGCAGGGATTCTTCAAGGACGAAGGCCTTCAGCTGGACATCCAGACGGCCACGGGCGGCGCGGCGATTGTCCCCGGCGTGGTCAGCGGCAGCTTCGACTTCGCGTTCTCCAACCTGATTTCGGTGATGGTCGCCAAGGACAAAGGGCTGGACCTGAAGTTCGTGGCCAACGGCGCCTCCACCACCGGCGAGAAGGGAAAGGACATCGGCGGCGTCGTGGCCCCGGCCGGCTCGGACATCAAGTCCGCGAAGGACCTGGCCGGCAAAACGGTGTCCGTGAACAACCTCTCCAATATCGGCGACACCACCATCAAGTCGGTGATCGAGAAGGACGGCGGTGATCCCAGTGGGGTGAAGTTCGTGGAGGTAGCCTTCCCGGACGCCCCGGCGGCCCTGGCCAACAAGCAGGTGGACGCCGCGTGGATCCTGGAGCCCTTCCTGTCGAAGGCCGTTGCTGAAGGCGGAACCGTAGTGTCGTCCAACTTTGTGGAAATGAGCCCGGAACTGGATATCGCCGGCTACTTCACCAAGGGCGACACCATCAAAGGCAAAGCGGAGCTGACCGGGAAGTTCACCCGGGCCATGAACAAGTCCCTTGAGTACGCCCAGGAGCATCCGCAGGAAGTCCGCGACATCGTGGGCACCTACACGAAGATCGATGAGGCCACCCGGGCCAGGATGATCCTGCCGCGCTACCGCACTGACTTCGACAAGGATGCCTTCAAGACGCTCGGCGATGCCGCGGCCAAGTACGGCACCCTGAGCAAAGCGCCGAGTGCGGACGACCTCCTCCCGTGAGTTCAGGAACCCTGGCCACCGGCGGGGCCGCTCCACGGGCGGAGCGGCCCCGAAGGAAGGGCGGCAAGGGAGCGGCGAAACAACTGCTCGGAGTCGCGGGGATCATCGGATTCCTGGCCACCTGGGAGCTCATTCCCCGCCTCGGCCTGATTAATGAACGGTTCCTCCCGCCCGCCAGTGAAGTGGTTGCCGCCCTGGTTGTTGACTTCGGCCTCACGGCCTTCTGGGTTGCGGTGGGAGAGACCATGAAAGCGTGGTTCCTCGGCCTCCTGATCGCCGTGGCCGCAGCCGTCCTGCTCGGTTTCATCATCGGCTCCAGCGGCTTCCTCCGGAAGGCCACCAACTCCACCATCGAGTTCCTGCGCCCCATCCCGTCGGTGGCCCTTATCCCCTTGGCCGTGCTGCTCTTCGGGGTAAAGATCGAGTCGTCCCTGCTGCTCATCGTGTACGCCTCCTTCTGGCAGGTCCTCATTCAGGTGCTCTACGGCGTGGCCGACGTCGACATGGTCGCCAACAACACTGCCAAGACCTACGGACTGGGCCGGATGGCCCGCATCCGGTACGTCGTGTTTCCGACGGCCCTTCCCTACCTGATGACGGGTGTTCGGCTTGCCGCTGCGGTGGCGCTGGTCCTGGCCATCACGGCGGAACTGGTGATCGGTTCCCCGGGCCTGGGCCGGGAGATTGCCCTCGCCCAGTCCGGCGGCGCCATCTCCGGCATGTACGCCCTGGTGCTGGCCACCGGCCTGATCGGTGTCCTGATCAACATGGTGATGCGCCAGATCGAGAAGCGGATCCTGGCATGGCACTCGTCTGTGCGCTCGGAGGTGATCGTATGAGGTCGTTGAAAAACCTCGGTTATATCGTGGGCCTGCCGGTCCTGCTGGTCCTGGTCTGGTGGTCCTCCACCCTGGGAGCGGTCAACTTTTTTGTCCCCCGGCCCGCCGACCTTGTGGGGACCTTCGGCAAAGTCTGGTTCGGTGACAGGTTCTTTTCCGATGTCCTGCCCAGCCTGGGCAGGCTGGTGGTGGGCGTGGCGGTGGCCATTGCCATCGGAGTTGTGGGCGGGGTCCTGATCGGGTCCATCCGGTGGCTGCGGGCACTGCTGGAACCGACGCTGGAATTCTTCCGTGCCATCCCGCCGCCGGTCCTGGTGCCGGTGCTGATGCTGCTGATGGGCATCACCGACTCCATGAAGGTCATGGTGATCATTTCCGGTTGCGTCTGGCCCGTGCTGCTCAACACAATTGAGGGTGTGCGGGCTGTGGACCCGGTGCTCTCCGACTCGGCACACACGTACGGCATCAGCGGCTGGGCGCGCGTGCGGCACCTGGTGCTTCCTTCCGCCAGCCCGCAGATCATGGCCGGGGTGCGCCAGTCGCTGTCCCTCGGGCTGATCCTCATGGTGATTTCCGAAATGTTTGCCTCGTCCTCCGGGCTGGGCTTCACCATTGTCCAGTTCCAGCGGTCCTTCGCCATCCCGGAAATGTGGTCCGGCATTGTGGTCCTGGGCCTGCTGGGCGTGGCCATGTCTTTCATCTTCCAGTGGGCGGAGCGGAACATCCTGCGCTGGTACCACGGCCAGAAAGAGGTAGAAAATGCAGCCTGAACCCACCCAAGCGACCACGGAGGCCACCCTCTCCGTCCGCGGGCTGAAGAAGGTCTACCAGACCGACGGCGGTGACGTGGAGGCGGTCCGGAACCTCACCTTTGACCTGCGCGCGGGGGAGTTGGCCTGCCTGGTGGGGCCCTCAGGCTCCGGCAAGACCACGCTGCTCAAGTGCATCTCCGGGCTCATGGCGCCGACCGAAGGCGAAGTGCTCCTGGACGGCAAGCGGGTGACCGGTCCACCCAAGAAGATGGCCGTGGTGTTCCAGGAATACGGACGTTCGCTGTTCCCGTGGATGCGGGTCCGCGACAACGTGGAACTGCCGCTGAAAAACCAGGGGATGCCCAAGGCCGAACGGGACCGGCTGGTGGATGACGCCCTCGAGGCCGTGGGGCTCTCGCATGTGCCACGGTCCTACCCCTGGCAGCTTTCCGGCGGCATGCAGCAGCGCGTGGCTATTGCCCGGGCCATCGCGTACCAGCCCGAGGTCCTGCTGATGGACGAACCGTTCGCGGCCGTGGATGCGCAGACCCGGGCCGATCTTGAGGACCTGATCCGGGTGGTCTGGAGAAAGCTGGGCGTCACGGTGCTCTTCGTGACCCACGACATTGACGAATCCGTCTACCTCGGCGAGCGGGTAATCATCCTTTCCAGCTCGCCGACCGTGATCCAGGAGGATATTACGATCGACCTTCCGGACGAGCGCGACCAACTGAATACCCGTTCCCTGCCGCGCTTCACGGAGCTGCGCCACCACGTGTACGAACAGATCCAGCTGGCGAAGAAGGGGCACCGCCCGGCCGCGGCCTCATCCGGGAAGGAGACCCCGGTCAAGGGGCAGCATGCCGGCTGACCCAGTCAACTAATGGCCGCAGGTCCTCCCACAGCCCGGCGATGTCCTGGACCGCGGCAGGGGTTGCCAGCCAGTCCGGCCGGCCAAGGTTGACGCTGGCGGAGAGGGATTTGTGCTTTAGGAGTTCGGCCCGCGGGTGCTCCCGCGCATACCCGCGCGGCACCGTCTTCAGCTTCTCTCCCTCAACGGCAAAGCCGGCCGCGGCAACAGCCTCCAGGATCCGCCGGAGCGACTCGCCGGTGCCGGACGCGTCCACGGAATTGCGGTACCGGGCCAGCTGCGCAGGCGTATGCGAGTGGTAGCCGCCGCCCACCAGCAGGCCGTCAGCGCTTATCTGCAGGTAGTAGCCAACCCCTTCCTGGACGGATGCCACCGCACCCTGGGCCGTCTTGTAGGGGGACTTGTCCTCGGAAAACCGGATGTCCCTGTTGGGCCGGAAGAGCTTCGCCGGCCCAAACCTGGGTTCCAGCTCCGCAAGCAGTAACGAAAGCGGTTCCCTGATCAGGGACAGGTAACTGTCCTTGTGTTCCTGCCACCACTCCCGGTTGTTGTTGTCCTGAAGCTCCTCATAGAACCCGAAGGCGCCGGCAGGTATGCCCTGGAAAGTTGTCATGCAGCGATCCTAGGGACGGCGGGCGGCGGCGGCCATGCGCGGAGCCGGGTATGTGGAAAAAAGAAGACCACCCCGCCACACGAACAGCGGCGGGGTGGTCTTCAGCAAGTCAAGACGGAGCTGGATCAGCCGATCTTGTTGGCAGCCTCAGCGTCGGAGGACGGAGCTGACGGAGCAGCCGCGGTACCGAGGTTGGCGCGCAGCTTGGCGCCGAGTTCGGCGTCAACGTTGGTCCAGTACTGGATGGCGCGTTCCTTGATGCCGGGGCTCTTGACGCCGCCCACTGCACCGGTGATGGTCTCGAGGAAGCGGGCCTTCGCAGCTTCGTCGTAGACCTCGCGGTAGAGCGTGCCCGCCTGGACGAAGTCACCGTCCTCTGCGTGGAGGGAGTGCGCGGCGAGGGTCAGCTCGCCGTCGTTCTCCCAGCCGCCGGCCGGGTTCTGCGGCTCGACTGCGGCCGGGCCGCCAACGGAGTTGGGGGCGTAGACCGGCACGGACGGGGCGTTGAAGTGGTAGCGCCCGGCACCGTCCTGGCTGTAGTTGTTGACCTGGTTCTTGGGCTGGTTCACCGGGATCTGGGCGTGGTTGGTGCCTACGCGGTAGCGGTGGGCGTCCGCGTAGGAGAAGATGCGCGCCTGCAGCATCTTGTCCGGGGAAGCGGCGATGCCCGGCACGAAGTTCGACGGCGCGAAGGTGGCCTGCTCGATCTGCGCGAAGTAGTTCTCCGGGTTCCGGTTCAGCTCCATGGTGCCCACCTTGATCAGCGGGTAGTCGCCGTGCGGCCACACCTTGGTCAGGTCGAACGGGTTGAAGCGGTAGGTCTTGGCGTCCTCGTACGGCATGACCTGGACGTGCAGGTCCCAGGACGGGAAGTTGCCGGCCTCGATGTTCTCGGAGAGGTCGCGGATGTAGAAGTCGGCGTCGGAGCCTGCCAGCTGCTCGGCCTGCTCGCTGCCCATGGAGTTCACGCCCTGGTTGGACTTGAAGTGGTACTTGACCCAGAACCGCTCGCCCTCGGCGTTGATCCACTGGTAGGTGTGCGAGCCGTAGCCCTGCATTTCGCGCCAGGAGGCGGGCAGGCCGCGGTCGCCCATGAGCCAGGTGACCTGGTGTGCGGACTCGGGGGACAGGGTCCAGAAGTCCCACTGCATGTCGGCGTCGCGCAGGTGCGTGCCCGGCAGGCGCTTCTGGGAGTGGATGAAGTCCGGGAACTTGATGCCGTCACGGATGAAGAACACCGGGGTGTTGTTGCCCACGAGGTCGTAGTTGCCCTCGGTGGTGTAGAACTTCACGGCGAAGCCGCGGGGATCGCGCCAGGTGTCCGGGGAGCCGCTTTCGCCGGCCACGGAGGAGAAGCGGATCAGCATTTCGGTTTCGACGCCGGGCTGGAGGAAGGCTGCCTTGGTGTACCTGGACACGTCCTCGGTGGCCTTGAACGTACCGAATGCGCCGCCGCCCTTGGCGTGCACTACGCGCTCCGGCACCCGCTCGCGGTTGAACTGGGCGAGCTTTTCCACCAGGTAGTGGTCAGTCAGGATGATGGCACCGTCGGCACCGACTGACTTCGAGTGCGCGTCCGACGTAACGGGGGCACCTGACTGGGTTGTTGAAATGGCAGTCATTGTTCTCCTATTTCTCTATTTCTTGCGGGGGACGATTGGAAGGAAGTTGTTGGGACTGCTGGCAGTCCTGGCAGATGCCCTGGTACATGACATCGGCGATCTGGATGGTCATCGGCTTGGCGTTTTCATCCCAGTGGGGGGTGAGGCAGGGTGCGTGGCCCACTGCGCAGTCGACGTCCTCCACCCGGCCGCAGCTGATGCAGATGGCGTGGTGGTGGTTGTCGCCCACCCGCGTCTCGTACAGGGCGGGGGAGTGCGGGGGCTCAAACCTGCGGAGCATGTGCAGGTCCGTCAGGTCGCCGAGCACCACATATACGGACTGTGCCGTCAGCTCAGGCAGTTCGGCGCGGGCGGCGGCCAGGATGCTCTCCGCAGGGGAGTGGGGGTGGCGTTCGACGGCGGCCAGGACCGCCAACCGCTGTTTGGTCACCCTGCGGCCGTGGGCACGCAGGGCGGCAGCCCATGCCTCGTGGCCGTCAAAGTGTTCCGTCATGCCACCATTCAAGCACTTATTATGAGCATCTCACAATAAGGCTCGGCTAACACGTTGTGAACGGGAAGAAACCGCCGCCGCTAGGGTTGTTGGGTGGGGAAACTGCTCGCTGACGCGGCCCAACCTCCGGATGACCTTCGTGATCGACCTGGCGGCCATGGTCCTGGCCCGGCCGCGGGCGCTGATGCCGGCCATCGGTGCCGTCGTGATCGGCGGCGGCGAAGCGACCGTAGGCGTCCTGCTGGCGTCCACCGCCGTCGGCGCTTTCCTGGCGGGCCTGTTTTCCGGACCCCTCGGCGGCGTCCGCTGGCAGGGGAGCGCCGTGGTCATCTCGGTGACGGGGTGGGGTGCGTCCATGGCGGCCTTCGGCCTGGTGGTGCTGCTCGCCGGGCGTTCACCGGACGGGGACGCGCGGAACCCTGCCCCCTAGACAGCCGTTTCCATAGTGAGTAAGGAGGAGACGTGCACAAACACTACAACGGGCTCAAGACCGCGGCGCTCTTCGGGGTGCTGTGGGCGGTGCTGCTGGGCCTCGGGGCGCTGATCGGCACCAGTACCCGCAGCTCCGCGCCGATCTGGATCATGGCCCTCGTGGGCGTGGCCACGACGGCATACGGCTACTGGAACAGCGACAAGATCGCCATCCGCGCCATGGCGGCCTACCCCGTCACGGAACCGCAGGCGCCGCAGCTGTACCAGATGGTCCGGGAACTGTCCGTCCGCGCCAACCAGCCCATGCCGCGCATCTACCTCTCGCCCACCATGAACCCGAACGCCTTCGCCACCGGCCGCAATCCCCGGAACGCCGCCGTGTGCGTGACCGAGGGAATGCTGCAGTTGCTGGACGCCCGGGAGCTCCGCGGAGTCCTGGGCCACGAGCTCATGCACGTCTACAACCGGGACATCCTCACCTCGTCCGTGGCCGCCGCCGTCGCAGGCGTGATCACGTCGGTGGGCCAGATGCTCCTGTTCTTCGGCGGCGGTGACCGGCGCAATTCCAATCCGCTGGCGATGCTGGCCATGGCGCTCCTCGCCCCCTTCGCGGCGTCGCTGATCCAGATGGCCATTTCCCGGACCCGGGAGTACGACGCCGACGAGGACGGTTCGCAGCTGACCGGCGATCCGCTGGCGCTCGCCTCAGCGCTGGCCAAGATCGAGCGGGGCGTCACCATCGCACCGCTGCCGCAGGACCAGCGGCTGGTGAATGCCTCGCACCTGATGATCGCCAACCCCTTCCGCGGCGGTGCGATGACCAAGCTGTTTGCCACGCATCCGCCCATGCGGGACCGGATTTCCCGGCTGGAGCGGATGGCAGGCCGGCCGCTGGGCTGACGTCCGGCGTCTCCGGGACACGCAAGAGGCCGGCGCAGCCCTATTCCGGGTGCGCCGGCCTCTTGCGTGTCGGCCGAAATTATGCGCGTCGAGAACGACGGCGGCGGACGGCTAGCTGCGGAAGTTCACGAACTGCAGGTCGGCTTCCTCGAAGTCCTTCAGCAGGGCCATGGTGGCCTGCAGGTCGTCGCGGGACTTGGACGTCACGCGGAGCTCGTCGCCCTGGATCTGGGACTTGACCGACTTGGGGGCTTCGTCCCGGATGAGCTTGTTGATCTTCTTGGCAAGGTCCTGCGCGATGCCCTCCTTGATGGAGGCCTCCAGCCGGTACTCCTTGCCGGACGCATAGGGCTCGCCGGCGTCCAGCGACTTCAGCGAGATGCCGCGGCGGATCAGCTTGGACTGGAGCACGTCCAGCACTGCCAGGACGCGTTCCTCGGAGTTCGCCTTCATCAGGATCTTTTCGCCGCTGAAATCCACCTCGGCGCCGACGCCCTTGAAGTCGTAGCGCTGGGCCAGCTCCTTCTGCGCCTGGTTCAGCGCGTTGGCCACTTCCTGCTTGTCTACCTTGCTTACGACGTCGAACGTTGACTCGCCTGCCATGACTCTCCTTTTGCCGGTGGAAGCCCTGTGCGCGGACAGGGGGTGATCACTGCATTCCAGCCTAATACGGATGGCCGCGTTGAGGGGCTCAGGGATTCACAGTTCCCTCCCAGCGGACGCTCTGCAGGAACGAAGGAGGGCGGAGAACAGTTGAACGTGTTGGGAAGTTGTTCGAAGGGAACACCATGCACCGCAAGGCCGTCCGTTACGCCACCCGCACCACCTCGGCAGCAGCGGGGGCGGTGGCAGCAGCGGCGTCGTCGGTGGCCGCAGCAGCGGTGGCTGCGTCCATCATCCTCGCTCCGGTGGCCGATGCTTCATCCCGGATGGAGGGAGTCAGCGAGGACCTGCTGCGTGCAGTCCAGCTGAACCAGATCACTGAGGAGCAGGCCGTGAAGTTCGAGGCCCGGCTTGCCGGAAGGATTCTGGGAGAGGCCTGATTCCGTTCCTTTCCCCGTTGTTTCAAGGGATTTCCGGGCCTCCGCGGCCCGATTCGATTCTTCGGCGGAAGTTCTGTAAAGTTGTCTTGCCCGCGGTTACTGGAAGCGGAACGGCCCGGAAACGGACGTTCTGCAGACTGCATCGGCGGGTACTTCTTTTGAAGTTCGGCAGATTACCCGAGCGGCCAAAGGGGGCTGACTGTAAATCAGCTGGCAACGCCTACGGGGGTTCGAATCCCTCATCTGCCACCCAAGCGAAGGCCCGTAGTTTCCTGGAAACTACGGGCCTTTGTCATGCCCGGCCGCTGCGGGCCGTCGCCCTGGATCGGCTTCGAATCACGCCAGGCGGGCAGGCTGCCCGATCTTTTTCCAATCCTGTGACAAATCTGGGCGGATCTTGATGATGCCGCAGATAGTGTTCTCACATATTCGCAATTTTTATGGGGGGAAATTGTCGGTGGCCGGCATGTCTGACGATGTTGGGGGAGCCTGGCTCGATATCGCCGAGGAGGTCCGCTGGTATCCCTCGCCGCATAATTCCCAGCCGATAAAGCTGAGGCCGATCAGCGAGACCGTGGCAGTCGTCTATTATGACCTTGACCTTGGGCTGCCTGCCGAATCTTTCGGAATCCCTTTCGGCCACGTGTGCGCGGGGGTCTTCCTAGAGTCACTGTCCGTGGTGGCCGCGGCCCGGGGCTACCGCACCGTGGAAAGCCTTGAGCTTTCAGAAATGGATTTCGCTGCCGAGGACCGGCTGCATCTTATTGGCACAGTCCGATTGGAACCTGCTGCAGCTGGCTCCCATTCCCAGCCCTTGGCCGAAAGTGCTTTGGCCGCATTCCGGGCCAGGCGGACGTCGCGCCGGCCGTACGACAAGCGGGTGGTCGATGAGGCGATTTTGACGGCAGCTTCTTCCATTGCGGCCCGCCAAGGATACGCATTTCATTCAACCGCTGACAGCCGCACTGTTTCATCGCTTGTGCGGATCAATCAAAAAACTCTCTTTTCCGACTTGCGCAATAATGCGGTCTACGCCGAAATCATGGAGTGGCTGCGGTTTTCGAAGGACGAGGCTGCAGCCCGGGCAGACGGTCTCAGCGCGGAGACCATGATCATTCCCGGCCAGGTGCTTCGATTCGCGATGAAGCACCGTAATCTTTGGTCCTTCCCAGCCATCGGCGGTTTCATAAAGGCCGTCTATCTACGCACAATGCGTGGCGTGCGGCAGCTTGGATGGTTGGAGGGCCCGTTCGCGGAGCCGGGCCATTTCCTGGAAGCCGGGCGCACGTTCATGCAGGTATGGCTCTTTTTTTCGGAAAAGGGCGTATCCCTCCACCCCTTTGGCACTGTGATCACCAACCCGTCTTCTCACGCAGAATTCGTCGAGGAGGCTGGAATCAACGAGACAGCGAACAGGATGGCGTGGATGCTGTTCAGGTTCGGTTACAGCGACACCCCGCCAAAGTCTCACCGCCGCCCGGCGGCCTCGATGCTGCTCACCGATGACATGTCCGTACAGGAGCCACACCTTGAATAAGAAGCTCATATTTGCGTTCGTCTTTCTTATGGACAGATTCGTCGGGGTCTTTACGCCAAGGGTTTCAACTCACCGGATACTGCTGATGCCGGGCATCGAACCTTTCCGTTGGACTGCCGGACGCTGGAGGGCCTGGCGGACCTTTGAGATGGCGGCTAAACGGGTCCCTGCTTATCGTGAGTTCCTCTCCGAGCATGGCGTCAGTGGAAGGCTTTCCCTTAAACGCAGGACGGTGGCGGAGGCCTTCGCCGCGCTGCCGGAGATGGACAAGGACAGCTACATCAAACGCTGGACCATTCCTGCCCGCAGCGTGGACGGCGTGCTTCCCCGCCACGGAGTGGTTGTCGATGAATCTTCCGGAAGCTCGGGTGTTCCAACCAGCTGGGTGCGTGGCCGCGACGAACGTCTTGCCACAAGGCAGCTGCTCCAAGTTGGCTTTTCGCGCACCGCCGAGACACTGAGGAAGCAGCCGTTCGTGCTCAACTGCTTCTCACTCGGAGCATGGGCAACAGGGATGAACGTCACGACTTCCCTGACAGACGTGACAATGATCAAATCAATCGGCCCGGACCGCGACAAGGTAATCGCCACGATGCTGGAGTTCGGCCCGGATTACACCTACATCATCCTTAGCTATCCGCCCTTCCTGAAAGCCCTGTTCGACGACGAGCGGATCATCTGGGAGGACTACGATATCGTGGCGGCATTCGGCGGCGAGGGCATCAGCGAGAACATGCGGGCCCACATCACGAAGTACGCCCACAGTGCCTTCGGCTCCTACGGTGCGTCCGACCTTGAGATCAACATAGCCATCGAAACGGATTACACCGTGGAGCTTCGCCAGGCGATCGCGGCCAACCCGGAACTGTCGTCACGGCTCACCCGGCAGGACGAATACGGCGTGCTCCCGATGATCTTCCAGTTCAACCCGTACGACTACCTCATCGAAACGAACGGGGACGGAGAACTCGTCGTCACGATCGTGCGCAAGGAGAACGTCAACCCGCGGATCCGTTACAACATTCATGACCGCGGACACGTGTTGCGCGTGCGTGAACTCAACGCTGTGCTTCGGGAATTCGGGCTCGAACACGTCATCCGCCAGCAGTTCCTCGATCTGCCCGTGCTCTTCCATTACGGCAGGAGCGACCTGTCCGTAGACTTCAACGGAGCGGTTGTGGCACCGGATGCATTGCGCGACGTCCTTAGCAGTGACCAGAGCCTTCTGTCAGCAGTCGAAAACCATCGGCTTGTCAGTTTTGAGGATGCCTCGGGAAACCGGCAGCTTCACATCGCGCTTCAGCTCACCTCGAAAGCCACCACCGAGGGCACCTTCGAGGCAGCCTCCTACCGGACATACATCCTTGAACGACTAAGAAGCATGAACGGTGACTTCAACAACGCAATCCTTACATCACCTGATGCAAGCCTCCCGACGATTGCTTTTTATCCGCTGCGCACCGGCCCCTTCACATCGGACGGTTCAAAGCTAAAGAACGAGTACGTCTGGCAACTTGGCCCTACGGCTCCCCAGGACTGGGAGCTGGACCTCACGTTCCGGGCCCAAAAGAGCCGGGCATCGGCTGACTGACGTGGGCCGTCCAGGGGCCGAAGCTGCCCCGGAACGGTGGCCAAACCGCCGTCGACATCGGCACGGCCCGGGCGTAGTCTGGCAGCATCGGCGCATGTGCCCGATGCCCTGCGTCGATACCAATCGATGAAGGAGGACCAATGAGTGCCGTACGTGAATTCATGACTACGGACGCACAGTGTATTAAGGAAAACCAGTCCCTGGCAGATGCCGCCCGGATGATGAAGGACCTGGACTGCGGATCGTTGCCCATCTGCGGCGACGACGGCAAGCTGCATGGCATGATCACCGACCGTGACATCGTGATCAGGTGCGTGGCCGCCGGACGTGATCCGCGCGAAATGATGGCCAGCGAACTCGCCTCAGGCAAGCCGTACTGGATCGATGCCGACGCGAACGTTGACGCCGCCATTGAAATGATGGAAACACACCAGGTCCGCCGGCTCCCCGTGATCGCCGACCACAAGCTGGTTGGCATCATCAGCCAGGGGGACATCGCCCGCAACTACTCGGAACAGCGCGTGGGCGAACTGGTGGAGCATATCTCGGAGCGCAAGCGGATGAACGCATAGCCGGGATCTTCCTGGCGCAGTTCATGCCCTTGTCCGCGGCTCCCTGCCTTGAAGGCCAGGGACCGCGGACAAGCTATGCCAAGGCAACCTTGGCAGTCAGTTCAGCGCGATCAGGAGCATCTGGCTGGTGCCGGGGATGCAGGTCTGCAGGATGGCCCGGGGGAAGCCGCCGAAGACCGCAATCACGTCGTTGGTGGTTCCCGGGTTGGGCACCTGTCCCCGTGCCGAAACCGTGTACGTTCCATAGCCCGGGATGCTGACCGTCTCGCCCACCCCAATGCCGGAGAAACGTGCCCAGCCGCCGCAGAAATCGTGCTCCGTGATGAAGAGCGAATAGCCGTCATTGGGGGTGTAGTGGATGGGACCGATGCAGGCGTCCACCATGGCCTGGCCGCCGGCGCCCGCCACATAAATGGTGCGGACCGCGGGTGCGGCAAAGACAGGTGCCGGAGCGGCGGCTGCGGGTGCCGGGGCGGGAACGGACGCTGCAACGGGGGCGGAAGCGGGGGAAGCGGCCGCCGGCGCCGCAACAGGCGGGCCGGTCAGGACCAGCGTCTGGCCAGGGTAAATGATGCTGAACGGGCCGAGGCCGTTGGCGGCGAGCATCGCGTTCATGTCCACGCCGTGACTGGCCGCGATGGCCCCGACAGTATCTCCGGGCACCACGGTGTAGACGTTCGGATCACCCGCAGGCGCGGGTTCAGGGGCGGGCGCCGGAGCAGGGGCAGGTGCCGGTTCAGCCGGTGGCGCCGTTTCGGGAACCGCGGGCGCCGGAGCTTCCGCTTCCGGGGCTGGCGCTTCTGCCGCCGAAACAGCTTCCGCTGCGGCGGCCGGCACTTCAGGTGCCGCGGCTCCGGCAACCTGGCCGATCGCCGTCGTGCTTTGGGTCAGCGACGCGGGAGGCGCCGCCAGGGCACCGACGCCGACGGCGGCCACCACAGCGGCAGTGGCCATGCCGGCCCACAGCTTGTTGCTGATGGCCGGCCGCACGCCGGTGAGGTCGGTGCGGGGTTCATCGGTGGCAAAGCTCCTGCTGGGGCCTTCGGGAGTGGAGAGGTATGGCTGGTTCATGGGTAGCCCATCCGGGTTCGGTCCAGGCAGGCTGGCGCTGTGCGCTTCAGCAGGCAGGACGGATTTAGGAAATATGCGCCCGGCCGCCCCCAGCTGTTGCCGGGCTGCACAAAAAGGCGCGTGATGGAGCGTCCGCATACCCAGAAAATACGGAGGCCCCGTGAGGAGGCAGGACCCCCGGGAAGCCAGCCCGGGGGACCCGCCCGCACGTGTCAGGTCCTAGGAATCCCGAGTCTAGGAAGGGAGCACGGCGGGCGGCACCAGTAGGAAATACCCGAATATTTGCGCGGGATACCCGATAACGCGGCACCGACTACTCAACCGCCGGCAACCCGATACTTGCCCGCAGGCGGGCGGACTACGGCGTGCGCCGCTCCTGCAGCTCGGCGATCTCGGCCCGGAGCGCGGCAATTTCCGCCACGAGCCCCGCCATTTCGGCTCGGACCGGCTCCTCCGCCTCGGACACAGCCTCGGCGGTATCCTCAACCCGCTGGACCAGCCACGACGCAATGGACGCCGTCACCACACCCAGGACGGCAATGCCGCTCATCATCAACGCAGCCGCCACCATGCGGCCGATCGGCGTCACCGGGTACATGTCGCCGTAACCCACGGTGGTGATGGTGGTCATGGCCCACCAAAGGGCATCGCCGAAGGTAATGATCTTCGCGTCCGGCGCGGACTGCTCCGCATCCAGGACTGCGAGGGCTCCAACGAACACCAGCATCGTGGCCGAGCCCACCACGTAGGTGACCACGCGTCCCCTGAGCGTGTCGCCCAGCGTCCGGTGCAGCACGGACAGCAGCGTCACCAGGCGGAGGAGGCGCAGCGGCCGGAAGAACGGCAGGGCCACAATCACCAGTTCATGCAGGTTCCGGATGAACCAGGTGCTGCGGTCGCGCGCGAGCCACAGGTTTGCCAGGTAGTCCACCACGAAGATGGCCCATGTCGCCCACATGACTGCCTCGAGCCAGATGGCCGCACTGCCCTCCAGCCTGCCAATCACCTGCCATGCGTACGCTCCCAGGAAGACGAGCGCAGTCACCGTCAGCGGCCAGTCCGCCAGGTCCCGGTAGCGTTGTTGGGTCATGCAGGAAATCCTACTAACAGCTCCACCGCCGGCTGCGGCCATGCATGTTACTGACGGGTAGCATAAGGGGATGCACCTGCTCCTGAGAACCCTCCTGATGCTCTTCCGATCCTCGCGCCGCCCGCCGGTGACGGTCTGGGACAGTGCCGCGCTCCCGCTGCGGGTGCTGCCCACGGACATCGATATCGCCCTGCACGTCAACAACGGCATGTACCTGTCCCTCATGGACCTGGGCCGGTTCGACCTCATGGTGCGCAGCGGAGTCTGGAAGCGGATGCGCCGGCGCGGATGGGGCCCCGTGGTGGCCGCGGAGACCATCGCCTTCCGGAAGTCCCTCCAGCTGTGGCAGCACTACACCATCGAGACCCGGATCATCGGGCTGGATGCCAAGGCGATCTTCTTCGAGCAGCGCATGGTGGCCGACGGCGAGGTCTACGCCCGCGCGTACATCGCCACCCGGCTGGTGGCCAAGGGCCGGCCGGTCAGCCAGGAGGAGATCCTGCGCGAGTTCGGCGAGCCGCCTGCGCACCTGGTCCTCCCCGACTGGATCCACGAGTGGCGGGCGTCCAGTGCGCTGCCTGGCAGCAGGACGCCGGCGCCGCATGACTGGGAAGCGTAGCGCCTAAGCGCCCACGTCCCGCCGTTCCAGTGCGACGGCGGCCACCGCAACGAGTGCCGCCGAAATGCCCCACAGCCACGCTGCCGCCGCCCAGTCCGCCCCGTTGGCCACCGGCGAATTGCCGTACGCCCAGTGGTAGGGGCTCAGCTCCAGCAGCCACTCCACCTCCTTGCTCTGGCGCCCCACGGCGTTGAACACGTAACCGAGCACGGCCACGGTGGCGCCCGCGGCCAGTCCATAGGTCCGCCGGCCCGTGACAGTGCCGACGCACAGGGCAGCCGTTCCGCTGAGGAGCGCCAGCCCGGCAAACAGGACGGTGGCACCCAGCAGATTGTCCAGCTTGATATCCAGCTGCGCGGGCCCGTTCAGCAGCCAGACGAGCGCACAGACCAGGGCAGCAAGCAGGACCACGCGCAGGAACAGTGCCAGCGCCCGCTCCAGTACCACCTGGCCGCGGGTCACACCGTGGGCCAGGGTCAGTTCCAGCTGACCCGATTCCTCGTCCCCGCCCACGGCCGCGGCGCCCCAGGCGACAGAGGCTATGGTCATCAGCATGAAGCCAAGGAGTCCGTACAGGGTGGCCTGTGCGTAGCCGGGTCCAGTGGCGATCTGGTCATAGTTCAGCGCCTTTGTCATCTCCGGGGGGAGAGCGTTGACCATGTCCTGCATTTCCGCGCTGCCGCCGAGGGACGGGTACAGCGGGAGGTAGAGGAAACAGGCTGCGGCCAGTCCGGCCGCCCAGCCCAGGGTGGAGCGCCACGTGTCGAGGAAGGCGCGGCGGAACAAGGGAAGTGTTGTCACCGCGCGTCCTCCGGCTGGCCTGAGTACATCTTGAGCACGGCTTCCTCCAGGTCAGGCTCATCGAGCACCAGGTCCGTCAGCTCAAGGGAACCCAGCATCCTGACCAGCGGCTGGATGGCGCCCTCCAGTACAGCGGACAGCGTCACGCTGCCGTCCGCCTCAAGCACCTCCACCTGTCCGATGCCGGGCACCCCCGACAGCAGCGCCACGGCGTCGGACGCCGGGATGCCGTGCGTGGTGAAGCGGACGTGGCGCACGGCCCCTTCGCGCAGCCCTTCGACCGACTCGACGGTGATGATCCGGCCATCGCGGAGGATGGCCACCGTGTCCGCCGTCTGCTGCACCTCGCTCAGGACGTGGGAGCTGAGGAAGATGGTCTGTCCGCGGTGTTTCGCCTCCCGCACCATCGCGTGGAACTCCTGCTGGACCAGCGGATCCAGGCCGCTCGTGGGTTCATCGAGGACCAGCAGTTCCGGCTGGTGCATAAACGCCTGGACCAGCCCGAGCTTCTGTTTGTTGCCCTTCGACAGCTGGCGCGTGTGGCGGTCGAGGTCCAGCCCCAGCCGCTCGGCGAGCCAGTCAATGCGCCCCGGCGGAACGGGCCCGCTGATGGCCTGGTAGTGCGCCAGCAGCTTGCGGCCCGTCACCCGGCCTTCGAGGAACAACTCTCCGGGCAGGTAGCCGATGCGGCGGCGAAGCCCGGGTCCGCCCAGCCGCGGATCAATGCCGAGGACGCGGATCTCGCCCCCGCTGGGCCGGATGATGTCCAGCAGGCAGCGCATGGTGGTGGTCTTGCCGGCGCCGTTGGGTCCGATCACGCCGAACACCGTTCCGGTCTCCACCTCGAAATCAATGCCGTGCAGCACTTCCCTGCGGCCGAACCTCTTGGTCAGGGACCGGGCGGAAACAGCGGTGGCCATGAGCCCTCCTGGACGCGAACACAGCGGCTGGTGACCCCCAGACTAGGCTCCGCGGGCGGCCGTGTACATGGAGGGCGCCCGGTTATTCCCGATCACGCGCGGAGCGAACAAGGGCTCCCTGAACAGGACAGGTCCGGGCATCACGCGTACCGTTGACACATGGCTACCCTTGACATCACAGGTGAACAGTTCGCATCCACCATCGAAGGCAACGATATTGTCCTGGTGGATTTCTGGGCGGAATGGTGCGGCCCCTGCAAGCAGTTTGGGCCCACGTACTCAGCGGTCTCAGAGAAGCACCCGGATGTCCTCTTCACCAAGGTGGACACGGAGGCGGAGCAGCAGCTGGCCGCCGAGGCAGGCATCTCGTCCATCCCCACGCTGATGGCCTTCCGCGAAAAGGTGCTGGTGTTCTCGCAGCCCGGTGCGCTGAACGCCCAGCAGCTCGAACAGGTGGTGGATGCCGTGAAGGCGCTGGACATGGAGGAAGTCCATGCCCATGTGGCACGCCAGCGGGAAGAAGCCGCTGCAACGGCCGGCAGGCAGGCCGGCCCCCAGGACGGAACCCAGATCCCGGACGCCTGATCCCCCCTTAACTTCGAATGCGGGACCTCCCACTGGGAGGTCCCGCATTCGTTTTAAAGCAGCTGATTCGGACAGGCTAGATCCGTTCCACCTTGACCGGTTCCGCCAGCAGCGCGCTCAGCGATTCGTTGAGGTCCTGCACCGCGATGCCCTTGGAATGCTTGGCCAGATCCTCCTCCGACGCCCACTGCTCGGTCAGGACCAGCTTCTCTTCGGTGGCTTCGGTCAGCTCGTAACGGATGCAGCCCGGTTCGTTCACCACCTCGTCGATGGCTATTTCGAGCGCCAGCTTTACACGGTGGAACTCGCCGTCGTTGGGGATGAACGTTGCCTGCAGGTCAATGGGTGAACTCATGGATTTCACAATACCGGCAGCAGGGGAGGGCTTTGCCTCTGTTGCGCCGGACACCCGGGTGTTGTGGTTCCGCGGTGCTTTTATTGCCGGGGGCCACTTGGTAGCGTGCCACCATGCGCGCTTACACAGCCGGGGACACTGACGTCCCGCTGCTCGAAGAGACCATCGGCACGAACTTTGAGCGGGTGGTGGAGCGGTTCCCCTTCCACGACGCGCTGATTGAGGCAGCGCCTGTTCCCGGGGCGGATGCGCGCCGCTGGAGCTACACAAAAATGAATGACGACGTCGACAGGCTGGCGCGTGCGCTCCTCGCCATGGGCGTCGCCAAAGGGGACCGGGTGGGGATCTGGAGCCCGAACTGCGCCGAGTGGACGCTGCTGCAGTACGCCGCGGCCAAGGCCGGCGCCATCCTGGTGAACGTCAACCCTGCCTACCGCAGCCACGAGCTGGAATTCGTGGTGAAGCAGAACGGCATGCGGATGCTGGTCACGGCGCCGTCGGACCGGAACAGCGACTACGTGGGGATGGCCCGCCGGGCGCTCGCAGGGTGCCCCGACCTGCGCCAGCTGGTCTTCCTTCCCTCGCCTGGCGGGGAAGGGCCTGGCGGGGAAGGGCTCGACGCCGGCGTCCCCCTCAGTGACGCGGAACTGACCTACGCCGAGCTGCTTCGGCGGGCGGACGACGTCGGACATTCCGGCCTGAAGGCCCGCATGGCTGAACTCGGCCCGCACGATCCCATCAACCTGCAATACACGTCCGGGACCACGGGATTCCCCAAAGGAGCCACCCTGACGCACCACAACATCCTGAACAACGGGTTTTCCATTGGCGAGCTGCTCGGCTACACCGAACACGACAGGGTAGTGATACCCGTGCCCTTCTACCATTGCTTCGGCATGGTGATCGGCAACCTGAACGCGCTGAGTCACGGTGCGGCCACCATCATCCCCGGCCGCGGTTTCAGCGCGGCTGCCGCCCTGGAAGCTGTCCAGGATTTCGGCGGCACGTCGCTGTACGGCGTGCCCACCATGTTCATCGCCGAACTCGCGCTGCCCGACTTTGCGTCCTACGACCTCTCAACCTTGCGCACCGGCGTTATGGCCGGCTCCCTGTGCCCCATCGAGGTGATGAACCGGGTGATCTCGGAGATGAACATGCATGATGTTGCCATCTGCTACGGGATGACGGAGACATCCCCGGTGTCCACCATGACCCGGCAGGGCGATACCCTGCAGCACCGCACCGAAACCGTGGGACGGACCATGCCGCAGCTGGAGAGCAAGATCGTGGACCCGGGCTCCGGAGATGTCCTGGAACGCGGGCAAATCGGCGAGTTGTGCACCCGGGGCTACGCGGTGATGGAAGGGTACTGGAACCAGCCGGACAAGACGGCCGAGGCCATCGACGCCGAGGGATGGATGCACACCGGCGACCTCGCCCGCATGGACGGGGACGGCTACATGGTGATCGAGGGCCGGATCAAGGACATGGTGATCAGGGGCGGAGAGAACATCTATCCCCGGGAAATCGAAGAGTTCCTCTACACCCACCCGTCCATCCGGGACGTGCAGGTCATCGGTGTCCCGGATGCGCAGTACGGCGAGGAACTGATGGCCTGCATCATCCTGGAACCGGGGGCGGAACCACTGGATGCTTCTGCCCTCGCCGACTTCTGCCGCGGCCGTTTGGCCCACTACAAGATCCCGCGCTACGTGGACATCCGGGCCAGCTTCCCCATGACGGTCTCCGGGAAAGTCCGCAAAGTGGAGATGCGCGAGGAAGCAGTGGCCCGGCTGGGTCTCTGACTCGCCCTCCACTGCAACCTACGGCAACGCGGGGTCACTTTCCGCCCGATAATCCGGGTTTGTCTGGCAGGGAGTGACCCCGCGTTGCCCAGGGAAGGGCGCCCTGTGGATAACGTGAGACGCTGTTCTGCCCGAACGCGCACACTGGGTGGCATGGTTACTGCGAAGCCACTCCCCGAGGAGCTCTCAAAACTGCCATTCACGGTCTATCAGGCGCGGGCCCTTGGTGTTGCGCCGAACCGTTTGCGGGCCAAGGACCTGATGGGCGCAGGACGCCTAATCCGGGTGCACGCCGGCCGCGAGCCTTCCATGGTCGAGCGGGCACGCGTTCTCTGTGCTGCTACGCCGGACGCTTGGGTGTCGCACGAGACTGCCGGTATCTTCTTCGATTTGGGTCTCCCTCCATGGCTTGGCCAGGAGCCGCTCATCCACCTCAGCAAGCCTCACGGATTACCAAGGGTCCGTCGGGCCGGGGTCATCGGTCACCGCGTGCATGTAATTCCCGGTGAAGTCATTGAGATTGACGGGATCAGGGTCAGCGGTCCCGCTCGAACGTGGCTTGACCTGGCCCATAAGCTTCCCTTGCGGTATCTCGTGGCCATGGGGGACCAACTGATCCGCACTCCCCGGCCGGAGTTGGAGTTCCGCAGCCTGCCGTTTGCCTACAAGGAAGGTCTGCGCCTTTTGATACGGCAGCATCCCAACATGAAAGGTGTCGAAAAAGCGCGACTGGCGTTGGAGGAGATGCGGGTAGGGTCGGATTCCCTCCCGGAAACGTTCCTGCGGCTGGCGCTCTTGGACGCGCGCCTCCCGGAACCCGAATTGCAGCTCCGTCTCGACCCCGGCGACCCAAGGTCGCCTGCAGCCGACCTTGGGTATCGAAAGCACCGGATCGCGGTGCAGTACGACGGCGCCCATCACCGGTCGAGGGAACAACAGTCGCGCGACAACCGTCGGGACGAATTCTTCATCAACGCGGGTTGGTCCTATTTCAAGCCGAACGCAGATGACCTCGCTAACGGTTTCCAGGACCTCATAGCCAGAATCAAACTGGCCTATTCCCGCCATAACGCGGGGTCACTTTTGGGCCGATGACTGGGGTTTATCGGGCTGTATGTGACCCCGCGTTGCACCGATGAGTCAGTGCCGGCGGTGGTCCTGGATGGTCATCCGGGGGCCGAACGTCGGTTTGCGGAAGCCGCTGGCCTGGATCATCCGCACCACGCGCTGGCGGTGCCCCCGCCATGGTTCCAGCAGCCGGAGCATGCCGGCGTCGTCCGTCCGGCTGCCGGTCAACGCCGCGCCCACGTAGGCAGCCAGGTGGTAGTCACCCACCGAGACCGAGTCCGGGCAGCCGTGGGTGCGCTGCACCACCTCGGCCGCTGTCCACACGCCGATCCCCGGGATTGCCTGCAGCTCTTCGGCGGCCTCCAGCGCCGGAAGCGCGGCCAGCCGTTCAATTGCGACGGCGGAACGCAGCGCCCGCATCACGGTGGCCGAACGTTGCGGCCCCACGCCCGCCCGATGCCACTCCCAGCTGGGGACCTGCAGCCATTGGCCGGCGGTGGGAGCCAGCACCAGGCCGGCCGGAGCCAGCGCGCCGGCCTGGGGAGCGGGGGAGCCGTAGCGATGCAGAAGGTAGCGGTAGGCCCGGCGGGCCTCGATCACCGTCACTTTCTGTTCAAGGATGATCGGGACGAGCTGGTCCACCATGCGGCCGCTGGCGGGAAGCCGGACGTCGCGGCTTCGCCGCCGCGCCTCACGGACCATGCCGGGGAGGGTGGCATGGAAGGAGGGCTCGTCAAACGCCGACCAGTCGTCATCCCCGCCCAGGAGCCGCGGCACTGCCCGCACGGCCGCCGCGGCGCCCGTGCCCCAGGCCTGGACGTCCACGCAGTGCTCCAGGCCCGGGCCGCCGGCGGAGCTGAACCTCACGGCGGCCGGGCCGTCCGTCGTCGTAAACGCATTCCAGATGACGTTTCCCTGGACACTGAAGGACGGATCGCTGTTGCCGCGCAGGAGCGGACTGAGGGTCCGGGCAAGGTGGTAAGGGCCGCCCGGATACCACCGGACAGAGGCGTCCGCCGCGGCTGCCAGCCGGGCGGGAACCTCTGCAATCGTCATACAGCCATCGTCCCACGGCCCAGCGACAACAGGCGGTCGCCACCATCTTTGGCAACCGGACGCACCTGCCAAAGGCCCCTTATCCAGCCGGCATTCCGGGTCTAGAATCCCAGGTGTGGCGCGGGGCATCCGCGCCTTACCTTCGAGATTCCAGGTGAGCGCAATGGGTGGAGTGGTGCATTTCGAGATCCCCGCTGACGATCAGGAGCGGGCCAGGAAGTTCTACCGGGAGGCCCTCGGTTGGCGAATCGACGCCGTCCCGGGAATGGACTACAACATGGTCATCACCACGCCGATGGACGAGGCGACCGGCCAGCCCACGGAAGCGGGCGCCATCAACGGCGGCATGATGGCCCGGGAGGGTGAAATCACCAGTCCCGTCATCACGGTGGACGTTCCGGACATTGACGCCACCCTCAAGACCGTGGAGCGGCTGGGCGGATCGGTCGTGATGCCCAAGAACGAGATCCCCGGAATGGGCTACTTCGCCTACTTCAAGGACTCCGAGAACAACATCATGGGCCTCTGGGAGAACCTGCCACCGGACCAGCAGGCCGAGGCTGCCGGGTAACGGCATGCATGCGGGGGAAGCGGTAGCTTTGTACACATGAAGTACGCCCAGTCCATCCTGGACCTCATCGGCAATACCCCGCTCATCAAGCTCAACCACGTGACAGAAGGCATCAAGGCCACTGTCCTGGTCAAACTCGAGTACCTGAACCCTGGCGGTTCCATCAAGGACCGCATCGCGGCGAAGATGATCGAGGACGCCGAGCGGGAAGGCAAGCTGCAGCCCGGCGGCACCATCGTGGAGCCAACCTCCGGAAATACCGGAGTAGGCCTGGCCCTCGTGGCCCAGCAGAAGGGCTACAAGTGCATCTTTGTGGTCCCGGACAAGGTGGGCGAGGACAAGCGTGCCGTCCTGCAGGCCTACGGCGCCGAGGTTGTGGTGACGCCAACTGCCGTCCCGCCGGACAGCCCGCAGAGCTACTACGGTGTTTCGGACCGGATCGTCCGGGAGACCCCCGGTGCATACAAGCCGGACCAGTTCTCCAACCCCGCCGCTCCCGGCAGCCACTACCAGACCACCGGGCCGGAGATCTGGCGGGATACGGACGGCAAGGTCACCCACTGCGTGATCGGCGCCGGCACCGGCGGCACCATCACCGGCACGGGCCGCTACCTCAAGGAGGTCTCGGCTGACAGGCCGGAGTCCGACGGCGGCGTGGTCCGGATCATCGGCGCGGACCCGGAAGGTTCGGTCTACTCCGGCGGCACCGGGCGTCCGTACTTCGTGGAGGGCGTGGGGGAGGACATGTGGCCCGCGAACTACGACAAGTCCGTGCCCGACCAGGTGATCGCCGTCAGCGACGCCGACTCCTTCGCCATGACCCGGCGGCTGGCCCGCGAGGAGGGCCTGCTGGTGGGCGGGTCCTCGGGCATGGCCGTCGTGGCCGCCCTGCAGGTGGCCCGGGACCTGCCCGAGTCCGCCGTCGTCGTCGTCATCCTTCCCGACTCCGGCCGCGGCTACCTCGCCAAGATCTTCAACGACCAGTGGATGCGCTCCTACGGCTTCCTGTCCGGCGGCGAGGAGACCTCCGTGGGTGAAGTCATCAGCTCCAAGAACGGCGAGCTGCCGGACCTGGTCCACATCCACCCGAACGAGTCCGTCCGCGATGTCATCAACATCATGAACGAGTTCGGCGTCAGCCATATCCCGGTCCTGTCCCAGGAGCCCCCGGTGGTCATGGGCGAGGTGCTGGGTGCCGTGGATGAGCGCACCCTCACGGCCAAGCTGTTCCGCGGCGAAGCCAAGCTCACGGACAAGATCTCCGAGCACATGGGCCCCAAGCTGCCCGTCATCGGCTCCCTGGAAACCATCTCCGCGGCGAGGGAACTGCTCTCGGACGTGGACACCGTCATGGTCACGTTCGTGGGTGCACCCGTGGGCATCCTCACCCGGCACGACCTCCTGGCCTACCTCAGCAACTGAACTGCTTCACCTGACCTGCGCCACCCGTAAAGGAGCACCATGTCCACCCCGCAAAACCAAGGTTTCAACACCCGCGCCGTGCACGCCGGCCAGGCTTTCGAGCCCCGCACCGGCGCGGTGGTGCCGCCGCTGCACTTCAGTTCCACCTACGCCCAGGACGGCATTGGCGGGCTGCGCGGGGGCTATGAGTACGGCCGCGGCGGCAACCCCACCCGCGACGCCCTGCAGGAACAGCTGGCGGCGCTGGAGGGGGGCACGCACGCCTACAGCTTCAGTTCCGGGCTGGCAGCGGAGGACTCGCTGATCCGTGCCCTGGCCCGGCCCGGGGACCACATCGTGCTCGGCAACGACGCCTACGGAGGCACCTACCGCCTGATCAGCCGGGTCCTGGGCGGCTGGGGAATCGGCAATACACCGGTGGACATGGCCAACCTGGACACCGTGCGCGGGGCGGTTACTGCGAACAAAGCCCGGATCCTCTGGGTGGAAACCCCCTCCAATCCGCTGATGAAGATTACCGACATCGCGGCGCTCGCAGAGATAGCGCACGACGCCGGTGCCCTCCTGGTGGTGGACAACACCTTCGCGTCGCCCTACCTGCAGACCCCGCTCGCCCTGGGTGCCGACGTCGTGGTCCACTCCACCACCAAGTACATCGGCGGCCACTCCGACGTCGTGGGTGGCGCCGTGGTGGTCAAGGACGCGGAACTGGCGGAGAAGATCGGCTTTGTGCAGTTCGCCGTGGGCGCCGTCTCCGGCCCCATGGACGCTTTCCTCACCACCCGGGGCCTGAAGACGCTCGGCGTGCGGATGGACCGCCACAGCCTTAACGGCCAGGCCGTGGCCGAGTGGCTGCTGGAACGTCCCGAGGTGGAGGCCGTCCTCTACCCGGGCCTGCCGTCCCACCCGGGCCACGAGCTCGCCAGGAAGCAGATGCGGAGCTTCGGCGGCATGGTCTCGGTGCAGTTCAAGGGCGGTGAAGCAGCGGCCCGCAAGGTGGCGGAGTCCACGTCCGTGTTCACCCTCGCGGAATCCCTGGGCGGGATCGAGTCGCTCATGAACTACCCCTCCGAGATGACCCACGCTTCGGTCAAGGGCACCGAGCTCGCCGTTCCGGTGAACCTGCTCCGGCTGTCCTGCGGAATCGAGGATGTCGAGGACCTGGTGGCGGACCTGGAGCAGGCGTTCTCGGCCATCCCGTAAACCACGAAGGTGGCTGGCTTTCTTGAAGAAAGCCAGCTAGGGTTTTCCCTATGCCTCTTCGATCCGACTGGTCCCAACGCAGCTGCAGCATGGCCCGCGGCCTTGACGTCCTGGGCGACCCCTGGAGCATCCTGGTGCTGCGCGAAGTCTTCTTCGGGAACGGCCGCTTCGACGCCATGAAAAGCCGGCTGGAAGTGGCGGACTCCGTGCTCACCAAGCGCCTGGCGGGCCTGGTTGAGTCCGGGCTGCTGGCCAGGAAGGTCTACGACGACGGCGGCCGCACACGCCAGGAGTACGTGCTCACCCCCAAGGGTGAGGACGCCCTCCCGGTCTTGAACGCCGTCACCATCTGGGCAGAAAAGCACCTGCCGGCGCCCTCAGACCAGGCGCATCTTTACGTGATCCACACCGGCTGCGGGAAACCCACCACCTCGGCGGACACCTGCACCGAATGCGGCGAACGGCTGACGGCGGCCAACACCAGCTGGCACAGCAGGGCCCGTTCAGCGGAACCGGTCCGGCTCGCCACGGCCGCCGCATGAGGGAAACCAACAGCCGCCGCCTGCACCCCGCGTGGATCGTGGCCGCCGTCGCCTTCCTTGCGCTGGTGGGAGCCGCCGGATTCCGCGCCGCCCCCGGTGTCCTGATTGTTCCGCTGCAGCAGGAGTTCGGCTGGTCCACCACGGTGTTGTCCGCGGCCGTGAGCATCAACCTCGTCCTGTTCGGGCTGACGGCACCGTTCGCGGCCGCGCTGATGGAGCGGTTCGGCGTCCGGGCAGTAACAGCCACCGCGCTGGTGCTGATCGGCACCGGCAGCGCCCTGACGGTGCTGGTGAACCAGTCCTGGCAGATCCTGCTGACCTGGGGCCTGCTCATCGGGCTTGGCACCGGATCCATGGCGCTGGTGTTCGCTGCCACGATTGCCAACACCTGGTTCGTCAGGAGCCGCGGGCTGGTGATCGGCATCCTTACCGCCGGCAGTGCGGCCGGCCAGCTGGTCTTCCTCCCGTTCATCGCCTTGCTGGCGCAGGATCCGGGCTGGCGCCAGGCATCATTGCTGATCGCCGCCGGTGCGCTGGCTGTGGTCCCGCTGGTGCTGAAGTTCCTCAAAAACTCGCCGGCCGACGTCGGGGTCCTTCCGTACGGCGAACCCGCGCTGGCAGGGGGAGTCCCCGCACCGGAGCCTCCCTCGCACAGCGGCCCTCGCAGCAATGCCGCCGTGCGTGCCCTCCAAGTCCTCCGGCGGGCCAGCCGCGTCCGGACCTTCTGGGCCCTCGTGGCCGGTTTCGCGATCTGCGGCGCCACCACCAACGGGCTGATCGGCACCCACTTCATCCCCTCCGCCCACGACCACGGCATGGCCGAAACCACCGCCGCCGGCCTGCTTGCCGTCGTCGGAATTTTCGACATTGTGGGCACCATCGCCTCGGGCTGGCTGACCGACCGGTTCAACCCCCGCATCCTGCTGGCCGTGTACTACCAGTTCCGCGGGATCGGCCTGCTGGTGCTGCCCCTGTTGCTGAGTGCCGAAGTCCAGCCGAGCATGATCGTTTTCGTCGTGATCTACGGGCTTGACTGGGTGGCCACCGTGCCGCCAACAGCAGCCATCTGCCGGGAAACGTTCGGCGGGGACGGCAGCGTGGTCTTCGGATGGGTGTTCGCCGCACACCAGCTCGGCGCGGCCGCCGCCGCCCTGGGCGCCGGTGCCATCCGGGACGCCACCGGCCAGTACACCTACGCCTGGTTCGGCGCCGCCGCGATGTGCACCGTCGCGGCGGTCATCAGCGCCACTATCCACAGGCACGCGGTCGCCCGCGAGCCCGCCCCGGCCGGAGCGCCTTCCTGACAGCGCCCCGGGACGCCGCCGCTAGGCTGGTCCCATGGAGACCCCACCCGAAGTTCCCGTCCGAAACGTAGCCCTCGTGACGGGCGCGGGCCGCCTTGCCTCCATCGGCGCGGGTATTGCCCGGCAGCTGGCGGCGGAGGGCTGGGACCTGGTGCTGGCCTACTGGCAGGACTACGACGCCCGCATGCCGTGGGGAACTGAACCGGACGACGTCGTCCGCCTGACAGCCGAACTGGAAGCCATCGGAGCCCGGGTCCACACCCTGCCGGCGGACCTGGAGGACCCTGCCACGGCGGAGAAGCTGGTGGCTGACGCCGTTCAGCTCGCGGGCCCGCTGCACGGCATGGTGCTGAGCCACGCAGAGTCAGTCGATTCAGGGATCCTGGATACCAGCCTTGAATCGTTCGAGCGGCACTTCGCCGTCAACACCCGTGCCAGCTGGCAGCTGATTGCCGCCTTCGCGCGGCAGGCAACGGACGACGGCGGCGCGATCGTTGCGCTGACCAGTGACCACACAGCGTTCAACCTGCCGTACGGCGCCTCGAAGGGTGCGCTGGACAGGATCGTGATTGCCGCCGCCCGGGAGCTCGGGCCGCTGGGCATCTCGGCGAACGTGCTGAACCCGGGGCCGGTGGACACCGGCTGGATGGACGACGCGGTCCGCTCGGCTGTCCTGTCCCGGCAGCCCACGGGCCGCCTCGGCACACCGGCCGACGTCGCCGGCACTGTGGCGTTCCTGCTCTCACCCGCCGGCCGCTGGGTCTCCGGCCAGCTCATCAAATCCGACGGCGGCTTCTCGGCATGACCCCTCTGCGCCCTTGGCCCAACTAGGTAGCGCTAAGTGTCGTTTTGACCCCTCAAAACGACACTTAGCGCTACTTACTTGGGGGAGGGGGCGGCGGTTTGGCCTGGGACGTTGGTCCCGGTGAAGTAGCCGCGGGTGGACGGCAGGAAACGGCAGACGACGGCGAGCACCACGCCCAGGGCCAGCAGCAGCACCCCGCTGACGAACGCGCCGCCGACGCCGAAGATCTGGGTGTCGCCGTACGCGGGGTCCCACATCTGGACGGCCGAGACGAAGAAGGCGGCGGTCAGCAGCAGGGCGCCAACGAGCGGAAGGATGCCCCGGAACCACAGATTCCGCCCCGACTGCCGAAGGGTGCTGCGGAAGTACCAGAAGCAGGCAAAACCGGTCAGGGCGTAATAGAACGCGATGAACAGGCTGATGGCGCTGATGGAGTCGGAGAGCAGGTTTTCGCTCAGGAAGCTCATGGCCACGTAGTACGCGATGGCCGCCGCCCCCATGACCTGGGTGGAAAAGCCGGGCGTCTGGTTCTTCGGGTGCACCTCGCCGAACTTGGCCGGCAGTGCGCCGTGGACCCCCATGGAGAGGGTGCCGCGGGCGGTGGGCAGGATGGTGGTCTGGGTGGAGGACAGAACGGAGGCCAGGACCGCGACGACGATCAGCCAGCCCCACGGGCCCAGCACCACGTCCCGCATGGCCAGGAAGACGTCGTCCTGGTTGGCCTCGTTGCCCAAACCGATGCCTTCGGTGCCCACGGTGGCGTACATCATCACCAGCAGCGCGACGGACACATAGATGGCCACCAGGATGAACGCGGAAATCACGGCACCGCGGCCGGGGGTGGTGGAGGGGTTCTCGGTTTCCTCATTCACTGCAAGGCAGGTGTCCCAGCCCCAATAGATGAACAGGGCAAGGAGCACGCCGTGGACCACTGCTCCCGGATCCGCGAACGCACCTGCCGGGCTGAACCACTCGAAATCGAAGGGCTGGATGGTGGTCTCGCCGCCCGCCGAGCCCCGGACAATCCCGACGACGATGGCCAGGGCGAAGATGCCCAGCGCAATGTACTGCACATACGTCAGGACCCGCTGGACGTGCTCGCCCAGCCGGATGCCGCGGTAGTTGACCAGGGTCATGACGGCGATGAACAGCACGCCCGTGGCCGTGACCACTGCCTTGTTCTCTGCCAGGGAACCGTCGCCCACCAGGAGCCATAGATACTGTCCGGCCACCTGTGCAAGGTTTGCCAGGACCACAATGCCCGCGAGCGCCACGCCCCAGCCGCCCAGCCAGCCCGCCCAGGGGCCGAAGGTGCGGCGTGACCACGTAAAGGTGGTTCCGCAGTCCGGGATGGCACTGTTCAGCTCGCGGAACGCATAGGCGATGAACAGGACGGGGATGAAGCCCAGCAGCAGGATCAGGGGAGTGTAGTTCCCGTTGACGGCCACGATCAGGCCTAGTGTTGCCGCCAGTGAGTACACCGGCGCCGTGGAGGCAAGGCCAATCATCACGGAGTCGCCGAGATCCAGGATGCCGGCCCGGAGTCCCTTGGCCGGAACTGTGGTCCCGTGCGCGCCGCCCGGGCCTCCCGTCGTCGTAATCTCCGTGCTCATGCTGTCACCGGGTTCATAGTGCGATACCTGCCTTGCTGGAGGATGCCCCGGCCGAAAGCGGCGCCGGCGCGTCGATGGTGTTGGGCACGAAGCGGCAAAAATAATCCGTGACCGGCCCGTCCGATTCCCGGATGCCGCAGCCCACGGACTCCCCGTCCACCACCCACAGGCCGAGGACGGGATGGTTGCCGTCGAAGTCGGGCAGTTCCTGGTACTGCTGGTAGCACCAGCCTTCACGGCCGTAGCCGCCGGGCTGCTCCAGGCTGATGCCCTGCGCATGGATCTTGATGTTGTCGCCTTCGCGGCCGTGCAGGGGCTTGGCCACCCATTCCTTCAGCGGCCCCGGCTCGTTGAGGTACGCGGGCAGCAGGTTGGGGTGCTCGGGGTAGAGGTGCCACAGCGCGGCCAGCAGGGCCTTGTTGGAGAGCAGCATCTTCCAGGCCGGCTCGATCCAGCGGGGGTTGTGGGCGCGTTCCAGCAGCCGGTGCCCGAACGGTTCCTTCATCATCAGCTCCCACGGGTAGAGCTTGAAGATGGTGCTGATCATGAAGTTGTCCAGGTCCACGAAGCGGTTGAGGTTGGGGTCCCAGCCGATATCGGACATGTTGATGCCGATGGTGGTCCAGCCCGCCTGGCTGGCCACGTCCCGCATGTAGGCCGCCGTCATCCAGTCCTCGCCGGACTCCTCGACCTCCGAGTGGGCAACGTGCAGGGTGCTCATCCCGGTGCGGTACTGCACCTTCTTCCACTGCCGGATCAGGGCTTCGTGGATGCCGTTCCACTGGTCCTTTTCCGGAAAGACGTCCTGCAGCCAGAACCACTGCGCCACCGCCGCTTCGATCAGGCCCGTGGGGGTGTCCGCGTTGTATTCGAGCATCCTGGCCGGGCCGCCCTGCCCGTCATAGATGAAGTCGAACCGGCCGTAGACGTCCACGTCCCCGGCCTGGAGGGATTCCGCGGCCAGTTCGAGAGCCTGCGGGCCGATGCCGATGTGGCCCATGGCGCCGGTGGCCAGGAACTTGGCCGCTTCCAGGCACATCTTGTGCACGTTTTCGGCCGTCGCCTCGAGGGTTTCCACCTCCTCCATGGTGAATTCGTAGTACGCAGACTCGTTCCAGTACTCGATCCGGCGCCCGTCCTCCATGGTGGTGGTGGAGAACACCAGGCCCTGCTCTTCGATTTTCTGCTTCCAGCCGGGACGGGGCTCAGACGTCAACCGCTTCACGCTCAGCCCCCCGAGACCTTGCTGCCGCCACCGCTGGTGCCGCTTTTGGCGCTGGTGCCGAAGCCGCCGCGGCTGACCGTTCCGCCCTTGGTGCTGTACCCCGTGGACGCTTTCGCGCCGCTGGGAACAGTTTTGGTGTAGCTGGGGGCTGTGGAGCGGTTCTGGCCGATGGCGGGGACGTACGCGCCTCGGGAAAAGAAGTACCAGGCATAGAGGCCGCCGCCCCTGCCGGCGGAGCTGTTGCAGTTCGTGTCTTCCACGCGCTCGCCAGTTTCGTCGTTGAAACACACCTGCGCGTACTCGGGATCATCCTGGTTGCTGGCCACCACGGCGGTGATGGTGCCGGCGAGCAGCGCCGTCACACCCAAACCCACGACGACGGTGCGCCGCTGGGAGCGCTTCTTCCGGGAGGCTTCCTCGTTGAGCTGCCGTTCGCGGTCCCGGGCGAACGGGTCCACGGGGGTAACCGGCTCGTTGAGCAGTTCGGGGCGGAGCTCCGGCTTGGGTACCTGCCAGGGAGGAGGCTTGGCGCCGCTGTGCCCGTCTCCGGCCGGCGGGACGCCCTCGCCCGCAGGCCGGTCGCTGCCGGGTCGCCCGGGGTCCGGGTCCTTGTTCGGGTCCATGGTGTCCCCCTCCGTTGTCCACGTGAATTGGGCACAGCGCTGCACCCCCATTGCAATCCTTAAATCAGCGTAGTCCCTGCCGGTGCCCGCTGGCCGAAGCAGCTCGCATTAAACGTCGCGAAACCGCTGTTTGGCGCCATTAAATGCGAGCCGGTTGGGTGTGGGAGCTGGGAAGGGGAGCCATACACTGGAGCCATGGAAACCGCCTCCGTCCTCGCCGTGTGCCGCGTCCACCAGCTCCTGCCGGATGCCTCGAACGTGGGCGTCACCGCCATCGACAAGCGCCCCGTCGAGGGCCCGGTCAAGGTGCACCGGCTGGGCCTCCAGGGCGACATCCAGGCGAACCGCGTCCACCACGGGGGACCGGACCAGGCCCTGTACGCCTACTCCCAGCAGGATGCGGACTACTGGTCCCGTGAACTCGGGCGGGACCTGCCCCCGGGGAGCTTTGGCGAAAACCTGCGGGTGGCCGGGATCGATGTCACCGGCGCCGTGATTGGTGAGCGCTGGCGGATCGGCCTGGACGTCGAAGTGGAGGTGACCTCGCCCCGTACCCCCTGCGCCACCTTCCAACGCCGGATGCGGGAGCCCCACTTCGTCAAGAGGTTCACGGAGGAGGGCCGGGTGGGAGCCTATCTCCGCGTCATCAGGACCGGGAGCATCCAGGCGGGAGACCATATCCACCGGCTGTATGTCCCGAAGCACGGCATCACCGTGGGCAAGTGGTTCAGCGAGCCGGACCTGGAGGCAATGGAAGCACTGCGCGACGCCGACGCCGACGGGGAGATCCGCCTGCAGCAGCCGGAGTTCGAGCAGAAGTTCGAGGCGCTGGAACGGCAGCTGGGCCGGTAGCCGCAGGCTGAAGCGGTCGGCAGGGGAGCGGTGTGCGCAAGCTCACCGCCGCCGTCGTGCCCTCAATTTCCGCTGGAGCGGGCGCGTGCCCTACACTGGAGATATCCCCCACTCCGGAAATCCCTTATTCCTGCCCAATTTTTGAGGCAGGACTGGCAAGTGTTGGGGCCCGCGCAAGCGATGCGGGCATTTTCATAGGGAGAGCCGGCTAAAGAAAACGCTGTACAGACTGCTGGGATAGCAGCCAAGAGATGCAGCGGGAAGTCCTGCCACGGGATTGCGAAAGCGCCGGACTTCTGTGACCGGCCGGTCAACGTTTGCCCGGCACCTTTGGTCACACGTACTGCGGCTCCGCTCACCTCGGGTAGTGCCGCCTGGCCCCCTATGGATGAGGAATATTCCCCTATGCCCGAAAATCACAACGACGCCGCCGCTGACGCAGCAACAGCCAGCATCGAATTCACCGAGCCCGCTGCTCCCGCAGCCGAGGCCGCAACGGTTCCCGCCGAAGCCCCTGCTGAAGCGCCGGCCGCTCCCGCCGCCCAGGCTGACGAAGCTCCCGCCCCCAAAGCTGAAGATGCTCCCGCTGCCAAGGCTGAGGAAGACGAAGAAGAAGGCGTCAAGTTCGCCGACCTCGGCATCGACGGCCGCGTCCTCGCCGCCCTCCAGGACGTCGGCTACGAGAAGCCGTCCCCCATCCAGGCAGCAACCATCCCGCTGCTGCTCGAAGGCCGCGACGTCGTGGGCCTCGCCCAGACCGGCACCGGTAAGACTGCAGCATTCGCAGTACCGGCACTGTCCCGCCTGGCCGAGCTCCACGACCTCAACGGCCCGTCCCGGAAGACCCAGGCACTGGTCCTGGCTCCCACCCGCGAACTGGCGCTCCAGGTTGCCGAGGCCTTCACCTCGTACGCCAAGCACATTGACGATTTCACCGTCCTCCCCGTCTACGGCGGTTCCGCCTACGGCCCGCAGCTCGCCGGCCTGCGCCGCGGCGCCCAGGTTGTTGTCGGTACCCCCGGCCGCGTGATCGACCACATCTCCAAGGGTTCCCTGGACCTGTCCGAACTCCAGTACCTGGTGCTGGACGAGGCCGACGAAATGCTGCGCATGGGCTTCGCCGAAGACGTGGAGCAGATCTTCCAGCAGACCCCGTCGGACCGCCAGGTGGCACTGTTCTCCGCCACCATGCCGAGCCAGATCCGCCGCATGTCCAAGCAGTACCTGAACAACCCGGCCGAGATCTCCGTCAAGTCCAAGACCACCACCGGCGCCAACACCCGCCAGCGGTACCTGCAGGTCATGGGCCCGCACAAGCTTGATGCCATGACCCGCATCCTCGAGGTCGAAGAGTTCGACGGCGTCATCGCCTTCGTGCGCACCAAGATGGCTACCGAGGACCTGGCTGACAAGCTGAAGTCCCGCGGTTTCCAGGCCGCCGCGATCAACGGTGACATCCCGCAGCAGCAGCGCGAGCGCACCGTTGACGCCCTGAAGGAAGGCCGCATCGACATCCTCGTGGCCACCGACGTCGCCGCCCGTGGCCTTGACGTGGAGCGCATCAGCCACGTCATCAACTACGACATCCCGCACGACACCGAGTCCTACGTGCACCGCATCGGCCGCACCGGCCGTGCAGGCCGTTCCGGCGATGCCATCCTGTTCATGACGCCGCGGGAGAAGTACCTGCTGCGTTCCATCGAGAAGGCCACCCGCCAGCCCGTGGAGCAGATGCACCTGCCCACCGCGGAGACCGTGAACACCCTCCGCCTGGGCAAGTTCGCAGAGCGCATCACGGAGACCCTCGCCTCGGAGGACGTGGCGCCCTTCCGCGACCTCATCGCTTCCTACGAGGAAGAGCACAATGTTCCGGCGTCGGAGATCGCTGCAGCCCTTGCCGTAATGGCCCAGGGCGGACAGCCGCTGCTGGTGAAGGAACTGCCCGCAGCGCCGGAGTTCCAGAAGCGCGAGCGCTCCAAGGACGGCTTCGGTTCCCGCGGACCGACCCGCACGCTCACCGAGGGAAATGCCACCTACCGGATCGCCGTGGGACGCCGCCAGCGCGTCATGCCCGGTTCCATCGTGGGCGCCATTGCCAACGAGGGCGGCATCTCCTCGGCACAGATCGGCGGCATCGACATCCGCTCGGACCACTCCCTGGTGGAACTCCCGGCGGACCTGAGCCCCGAGCAGCTGCGTGCGCTGTCCCGCACCCGGATCGGCGGCGAGCTGATCCACCTCGAGCTGGACAACGGCCGCAAGCCTGCCGGCGACCGCGGCTCCTACCAGGGCAACCGCGGCGGTGACCGGGGAGGCAACTTCAAGGGCAACGGCGGCTTCAAGAAGGAATTCCGCAAGAACGACGGCGAGCGATCCTCCGCTGACCGCGGCGGCCGCTCCTACAGCGAGCGTTCCTTCAGCGCTGACAGCGGTGCCAACCGCGGCCAGGCCAGCGACTCCCGCTTCGGCGGCCACGGTGACGGCTCCCGCAAGCCCCGCCACGGCAACGAGGGCGGCCAGCGCGACTTCAACCGCAAGGGCAAGTGGTAACCGTCAGCTACCCTGACGCAGTTCCCCCGGTGGGCCGGCTTTCGAGCCGGCCCACCGGCGTTTAACGCACGACGGCGGGACCGGCGTGTTCGCTTCGTCACACCTGTTTCACTGCGGGCCCTGCCGGCCCTGCATCGGCGCACCGAAGGCTCATTGAAGCCCGGTTTTCTGCGCTTTTAAGGGGCCAGGGCTGCGCTGGAGCGCCGATTTGTTGGTGGGAAAATCTTCCGGTAGAGTATTTACTCGTTGCCCCCCTAGCTCAGTGGTAGAGCGCGTTCTTGGTAAGAACGAGGTCACCGGATCGATTCCGGTGGGGGGCTCTGGATGAGGGCCTGTGTCAAGGCGGTTTTGACCGGCTTGGCGCAGGTTTTTCTCATTCGTGGCGGTGTAGCTCAGTTGGTTAGAGCGCACGACTCATAATCGTGAGGTCGGGAGATCGAGCCTCCCCACCGCTACAGGCTAAGCCCCTGGAATCCCCAAGATTCCGGGGGCTTTTCTGTGCCCTTTTTGCGTGGCACCCACGGAAGGTCCTTTGGCTCTGGTGCCGTGGGTGAGACGGGCCACGATGGAGTCAGAAGCAGCAACGGTGGCGGCAGGGAGGGTTCAGGATGTCCCGAGCAGCAGGGTCCGGCGGGCCCGCCGCTGTGTCCGCCGGGACAGGGCGGCTGGCCTTCGTGGATGTCCTGAGGGTGCTGATTATCTCCATGGTGATCATCCACCATGCAGCCCAGGCGTACGGACCCACCGGCGGCTTCTGGCCGGTGGAAGACCAGGCCACCAGCGACTGGTTCGTGCCGTTCTACACGGTGAACGCGGCCGTGGGCCTGGGCCTGTTGTTCCTGGTGGCCGGCTATTTCCTGCCCGGATCCTATGAGCGCAAAGGTCCGCGCCGGTTCCTCAAGGAACGGTGGGCCCGCATCGGGGTGCCGCTCGTGGTCTTCGTCGCGGCGGTCAACGTTCCACTCGCCTATCTGGCATCCGGAAGTCCCGAGCCGGGGGAGTTCGTCAGGTCGCTGTATGACGACGCCTGGCAGGGCGCCTACTTCCACCTCTGGTTCCTGGCACACCTCCTCCTTTATACGGCCGCCTATGTCCTGCTTGCGGAGCGGGTCCGCTGGTTGCGCCCGGCCTCACCAGGGACCCCGCGGCAGATGCTGCCGCCGCCCGGCCACGGCGCATCCTGTCTTACGCAGCTGCCCTGATCGTGGTTACGTGGGTTGTCCGGTGGTGGTTTCCCGTCGATGACTGGGTACCACTCTTCTTTGTCATGCCGGCAGAACCCGCAAACCTCACCCAGTATGTGAGCCTGTTTGCCTTGGGCATCCTCGCCTACCGGAACGACTGGTTCCGGCGGATTCAGCGCCGCGTCGGCTTCACCTGGCTGGCTGTGGGCCTTGTGGCGTCCGCGGCCATCTTCTCCCTGCAGGCACTGGGACTCTGGGGCGCTGCCACGGCGACGGGCGGAGTGGACTGGCGTTCGCTGGTGCGGGTCGCCCTGGAGACGTTGGTCTGCGCCGGCCTGGGAGTGGGCCTGCTGGTCACGTTGCGCGAGCTCTTCCGCCGGCCGGTGCGGCTGGTGTCAGCGATGGCCACGGCCAGCTATGCCGCCTACATCCTGCACATCTTCGTCGTCGTGGGCCTCCAGGTGGCGATCCTGCAGGTTGCCTGGCCCGCCGGGGCCAAATTCCTCCTGGTCGCCGTGCTCGGGCTCCTCCTTTCCTTTGGCCTTGGCCACGTTTCCCGCACGGTGCCGGGACTGCGGGTGCTCCTCGGCACGGGCCCGGACCACCGGCGGACAGCCTGACCGCGCCGGGGAACTGCGCGCGGCCCCTGGCGGCTTCCAACTGCCTGCCTTCGCGGCCACAATAGGGACCATGGGCCAGCTCATTTACACCTGCATCACCTCCCTGGACGGATACGTGGCGGACCGCAACGGCAATTTCGACTGGAGCGCCCCCGACGAGGAAGTCCACGCCTTCGTCAACGACCTCGAACGGGACGTCGGGACGTTCCTGCTCGGCCGCAGGATGTACGACGTTATGGCGGTCTGGGAAACCATGGGCGGCCCCGGAGACCCGCCGGTGATCCAGGACTATGCCCGGATCTGGCAGGGGGCCGACAAGGTTGTCTACTCCTCTTCGCTTGCTGTCGCTGAGACGCCCCGGACCCGGATCGAGCGCACCTTCGACCCGGCTGCCGTCCGGGCGATGAAGGACGCAACGGACGGGACGATGAGCATCGGCGGTGCCAACCTGGCAGGACTGGCATTCGCGGCAGGACTGGTGGACGAGTGCGGATTCCTGATCAATCCGGTGGTGGTCGGGGGAGGCCTGCGGGCCCTGCCGGACGGCCTGGAATCAAAGCTTGAGCTCCTCGACCTGCGCCGTTTCGGCAACGGCGTGGCCTACCTGCGCTACCGCGTCCTGCGGTGAAGGGCAGAATGGGGGCATGACGCGAATCGCAATCATCGGCGGCCACGGCAAAGTGGCCCTTCACCTGTCCGCCCTGCTCACGGAAGAAGGCCACAGCGTTACCTCGTTCATCCGCAACCCGGACCATGCAGCCGACGTCGCCGCTACGGGGGCGGTGCCGTCGGTCCTGGACGTTGAGAATGCGACGACGGCGGCACTCGCCGAAGCGTTGAAGGGCCATGACGCGGTGGTCTGGTCCGCCGGTGCGGGCGGCGGCAACCCGGCACGCACCTATGCGGTGGACCGGGACGCGGCCATCCGTTCGATGGATGCGGCCGCCGAAGCCAATGTGGGCCGCTACGTGATGGTGTCCTACCTGGGCGCCGGCAAGGACCACGGCGTGCCGGAGGACCACTCCTTCTTTGCGTACGCCGAGGCGAAGGCCGCCGCCGACGAGTACCTGCGCGGCACCGGCCTTGCCTGGACCATCCTGGGCCCGGGGGCGTTGACGGACAGGCCGGGAACCGGGCTGATCGACGTCGATCCCGCTCCCGGGGGCAGCCGGGAAACCTCGCGGAGCAACACGGCAAGCGTCGCGGCCGCCGTGCTGGACCTGCCGGAAACCGCGGGCAGGACCATCGAATTCTGTGACGGCACACTGCCCATCGCCGCCGCCCTGCAGCCCTAGCGCGGACTAAGCGCGGGGGACCAGCTGCAAGTCGAGGGAATGCTTCTCCACGTAGTCCAGCGCGCCCCGGACGGCCCCAACGGTCACGATCGAGTCGCCCAGCGGCGAGACCGCAATCCGCGGGGGAGTGGCGGTGAAATCCTTCAGCCGCCGTTTGATCGGTTCGAGCAGGACGCCTGCGGAGTTGGCCACTGCACCGCCGATCACCACAAGCTCCGGGTTGAACACCGTCGCCACCGCGCCAATGACCCGGGCCAGCCGGTCCGCCAGGCGTTCAAGAATGCGCAGGGCCACGGCGTCGCCTTCAGCAGCGGCCGCGAAGACGTGCTCAGCCTCCGCCCCGCCTTGGGCTGCATGATCCCGGAGGGATGTCCGGGTTTTGCCGGCCAGCGCCTCGGCCGCCCACGTCCTGGCGAGGCTTGCAATGCCGAAGGTGTCCCCCACACCCTCGACCTGGTCCAGGAAGGCGAGTTCACCGGCGCCGCCGCGGCTCCCGTGCAGCAGCCGCCCGCCGTCGATCACCCCTGAACCGAAACGCTCACTGGCAAGGATCACCACGACGTCGTCCACTCCCGCCGCCGCACCCCGCCAGCGGTCGCCGAGGGCGGCAAGGTTGGCGTCGTTTTCCAGCAGGACCGTCCAGCCGTGCCGGTCCCGCATGGCTGCCTTCAGGCCGACGTCGAACAATCCCCAGAAATGCTGGGCCACCAGCACGTCACCGTTGCGGTCCACCGGGGCGGCAATGCCGGCGCAGACGGCGAGGACCGACTCCGGGGCGGCGCCCACGCTGCGAAGTGCCGTCATCGCAGCCCGGTCGATGACGGAGATGCGTTCCCCGGCCGAAATTTCGGCTTCCGCGAAGGGCAGCGTGGACCGCCCCAGCACCTGCCCGCGAAGGTCCGACACCACCACCGTGGCCTTGGAAACCCCCACGTCCATGCCCAGTACGTAGCCGGCACGCTCGTTGAGTTGGAAGCGGCGGGCGGGCCGGCCCTTCCGGTACCCGCCGGATGCACGCTGGTTCTCCAGTTCGCGGAGCCAGCCCCGCTCCTTGAGGTCCTCGCAGACGGAGATGGCGGTGGCGCGGGTGAGGCCGGTGGCTTCCATGACTTCGGTGACGGTGACGACGCCGGAGGAGCGCATGAAGTCCAGTACGGCGCCGGCGCTGACACGGCGCAGCAGTTGGGGGGTGGCGGCGGTGGTTTCAGCCATGCTGTTGACCTTTCCGTGCAACGCGCCAGATAATGATCGGGCAGCTAAATTTAGAACCAAAATAAATATAGTCGACAAGCAGCAAAGGATCACCCCTTGTCCACCACCGCCACTCTGGCAACCCTTTCCGATTCCGACCGCCTGGCCGATCCGAACTGGTGGCGCCAAGCCTCTGTGTACCAGATCTATCCGCGCAGCTTCGCGGACTCCAACGGCGACGGCATCGGCGATCTCAAGGGCATCACCGCCAAGGTCCCGTACCTGAAGTCGCTCGGGATCGACGCCGTCTGGCTGAGCCCGTTCTACCCCTCGGCGCTTGCCGACGGCGGCTACGACGTGGACGACTACCGCGACGTTGACCCCAAGCTGGGCACGCTGGCCGATTTTGACGAGATGGCCAGGGCGCTGCACCAGGCCGGCATCAAGCTCATCGCCGACATCGTCCCCAACCACTCCTCCAACCGGCACGAATGGTTCAAGGAAGCGCTCGCCTCGCCCAAGGGATCCCCCGCACGGGACCGGTACATCTTCCGTGACGGCAAGGGCCCCAACGGCGAGTTTCCGCCGTCGGACTGGGACTCCGTCTTTGGTGGGCCCGCCTGGGAACGCATCACCGAGCCGGACGGCACCCCGGGCCAGTGGTACATGCACATCTTCGCCAAGGAGCAGCCGGACCTGAACTGGTCCAACCGGGAAATCCGCGAGGACTTCCTGAAGACCCTGCGCTTCTGGTCCGACCGCGGCGTGGACGGCTTCCGGGTGGACGTGGCGCACGCGCTCACCAAGGACCTCACCGAACCGCTGCTGTCCAAGCTGGAACTGAGCGCGGCCAACACCGGCGTGGACGGTTTCGACGACGGCACGCACCCCTTCTGGGACCGCGACGAAGTGCATGAGATCTACGCCGAGTGGCGCGAGGTGTTCAACGAGTACAACCCGCCGCGCACCGCCGTCGCCGAGGCGTGGGTCCACGCGACCCGCCGGGCCCGCTATGCCAGCCCCGAGGGCCTCGGCCAGGCCTTCAACTTCGACCTCCTGCAGGCCGACTTCGATGCGGCGGAGTTCCGCGAAATCATCACGCGCAACCTTGCCGAGGCAGCTGCCACGGGGGCCTCCTCCACCTGGGTCTTCTCAAACCATGACGTTGTCCGCCACGCCACCCGGTACGGCCTGCCGCAGGTCTCCAAGGGCAAAGAGCGCACCAAGGGCCAGGACGGCAAGGACTGGCTGCTGGCCGGCGGCCCCAAGGAGGAGCTGGACGTGGAGCTCGGCGAACGCCGTGCCCGCGCCGCCACCCTGCTGATGCTCGCCGTCCCGGGCTCCGCCTACCTGTACCAGGGTGAGGAGCTGGGACTCCAGGAAGTGGCGGAGATCCCGGAGTCCGAACGCCAGGACCCCTCGTTCTTCCGCAACAAGGGTGTCGAAATCGGCCGGGACGGCTGCCGGGTGCCCCTGCCCTGGAAGGTCGAGGGAACCTCCTTCGGCTTCGGCGACGGCGGCGCGCACCTGCCGCAGCCTGACTGGTTCAGCAAGTACGCCGTCGAGGCGCAGGACGGGACCGAGGGTTCCACGCTGGAGCTCTACCGCAAGGCCCTGAAGCTCCGCCGCGAGCTGCAGACGGACGAAGCGCTGGAATGGGTGGAAACCGGCAACCCGGAGGTCCTCCACTTCCGCCGCCCCAACGGCTGGCAGTCCGTGACCAACTTCGGGGACACCGCCGTCGACCTCCCGGCAGGCACCGTCCTGGTCAGCAGCGACGTCCTGGAGGACGGCAAGCTGCCCGCCAACACCACGGCATGGCTGCGCTGATGCAGGAACTGATTTATGGCTGCATGGGCCTGGGCGGCAGCTGGTCCGACGAGCCGCATGCCACCGAGCATGTTGACGAGGCCGCTGCCGCCGTCGAGGCTGCCCTGGGCGCGGGAATCACCCTGTTCGACCACGCGGACATCTACCGCAGGGGCAAGTCCGAGGCAGTCTTCGGCGAGGTGCTGGCGTCCACTCCCGGGCTGCGTGACCGCATCCGGCTGCAGACCAAGTGCGGCATCAGGCTCGGCGAACCCGGGCTGCCCGGGCACTACGACCTCAGCCGCGAGGCCATCCTGGAGCGCGTCAACGAAAGCCTGAAGCGGCTGCGGACAGACTACGTGGACATCCTCCTGCTGCACCGCCCGGATCCCTTGGCGGACCCGGCGGACGTGGCCGCCGCCGTCGGGCAGCTGATGGCCGAAGGCAAGGTGCGGCAGCTGGGTGTTTCCAACATGTCCGGGGCGCAGATCGAGGCGCTGCAGGACCGGCTGGAAACCCCGGTGGTGGCGAACCAGCTGGAAATGAGCCTGCTCAAGCGGGCGTGGCTGGAGAGCCAGGTGCTGGTCAACCACGCCGAGCACCTGGACTACAGTTTCCCGCACGGCACCCTGGAGTACTGCGTCCGGAACTCCATCACGCTCCAGGCCTACGGCTCGCTCGCCAGGGGCCTGTACACGGGCGCGGAACCGGAGAGCCCGACGTCGGCGGAGGCAGCCACCGTCGAGCTCGTGGCGCAGCTGGCGGGGGAGTACGGCAGCTCCGGGGAATCGGTCCTGCTCGGGTGGCTGATGAAGCACCCGGCCGGCATCGCGCCGGTGATCGGGACCGTCAACCCGGGCCGGATCCGGGCCTGTGCCGACGCCGCCCGCGTGGCCCAGGCGATGACCCGGACGGACTGGTACCGACTCTGGGTGACTGCGCGCGGCAGCAACATCCCCTGACCCACCCCAACTGACTGGCAGCAGGTGTCGTTTTGGCGCCCCGAAACGACACCTGCTGCTACCTACTTTCGCTGCCCGGCCGTCATATCCCGTTTAGTTCGTATTGAACCTCCCGTGCTGGCCGTTTTTGTGCCCCGTGCCCCTGCCCGGGCGGATACGGTAGATACATGACGTCTACCATCGCCACCGAGACCGTAAGGCCGGAACGCAATATCCCAGCAGAGATCGCCCGCTCATGGCTCCTCGTGAATGCCATGAAGACGGAGCTCTTCGACCAGTCGGCAATGTCCCGCGCCGATTCGATCATCCTGGATATTGAAGATGCCGTGGACCCCTCCCAGAAGGACCAGGCCCGGAACAACGTCATTGACTGGCTGACCGCCGGCGGCAAGGCCTGGGTCCGCATCAATGACGCCACCAGCCCGTTCTGGGCAGCGGACCTGGCCGGACTCCGCGGCACGCCGGGCCTGCTCGGCATCATGCTGGCGAAGACCGAATCCGCGGACCAGGTCACTGAGAGCTTCCACCGCATGGACGGCAATACGCCCGTGATCCCGCTGGTGGAATCCGCCGTCGGCATCGAGGAAGCCAACAACATCGCCAAGGCGCAGGGCGCCTTCCGGCTGGCCTTCGGTTCCGGCGACTTCCGCCGCGACACCGGCATGGCCGCCACCCCGGAAGCCATGGCCTACCCGCGCGCCAAGCTCGTTGTCGCCAGCCGCGTCGGCAACCTGCCCGGGCCCATCGACGGCCCCACCGTCGGCACCAACCACCCCATCCTGCGGGAGCAGACCGGCATCACCGTGATGATGGGCATGACCGGCAAGCTCTGCCTGGCCATCGACCAGACCCCCGTCATCAACGAGGTCATCAGCCCCACACCGTCGGACGTCGCCTGGGCCACCGACTTCATGGCCGACTTCGAAGCCAACGGCCGCGTGATCCGTGACGGTTCCGACCTGCCCCGCCTGGGCCGCGCCGAAAAGATCATGAAGCTCGCGGTAGCCTTCGGGGTGCAGCCCGCCCTGTAGGACCTTGCAACGCGCGACGGCGGGCTTCCGCAACAGGTGCGGTCAGCCGCCAAGGCATGGCGCCCCGGGCTGAGCGGCTGAGGTTGCCCGGTAGACTTTCAGGGTGCTGAACGAATTCTGGGCCACCGCGCCCACCCGCTACAAAGTCCTGGTTTTCAGTGCGATGGGACTGATCGCCGTCGGAATTATCCTCAACCTGGTAGGCAACACCAGCGGCAACTCCGGCCTGGTCACGGCCTCCCTCCCGCTGATCGGGCTGGGCCTGGTCCTGCACATCGCCGGGATTGTGGTCCGCGGCCAGGCGATCCGGAAGGGCTACAAGCGGTAGGCGGTGTTACGGCGGACGTGGCTGCGGGCGTGTTCCACTGCGTCCCCGAGGTGCCCGAACAGGTGCTTGTGGTGCCGCAGGGACCGGATCACTCCCACGTTCGTCACCAGCCGCAGGTGGTCCGGCCGGACGCCTTTGAGTAGAACGGTGATTCCCCGGAGCTCAAGCGCGGAGACCACCTCCACCAGTGCATGCGCGCCCGTGGCGTCCAGCATCCTCAGCTGGGAAAGTCTGATGATGGCCACCTGGACGTCCTTGACCTGGCTGATCTCCTGCAGGATCCGTTCGGCGGCGCCGAAGAACATGGCCCCGTCCAGCCGGAGGACGGCGATGTGCTCGTCACCCTCGGCGCGCGGACCGGGGATCTCCTCCCGCTGCACGCTGCTCAGCGAGGCGAACGTGCGCAGGGCAAAGAGGGCTGCCGCCGCGAGCCCTATCTGGATGGCAACGATCAGGTCGAACGCCACCGTGATGATCGCCGTCAGGATGAAGACGGCGGCGTCGGACCTGGTGGAGCGGAGGATCGCCGCAACGGTCCGCCGGGACACCATCCGCACCGCAGTGACCATCAGGACTCCGCCGAGGGCTGCCAGCGGAATCCGGCTGACCATGCCTGAGGCGAGGTAGACAATCGCGAGCAGCACCACGGCGTGGACAGCGGCAGCCAGGCGGGTTTTTGCACCTGAGCGGACGTTCACAGCCGTCCGTGCGATGGCCCCGGTGGCGGGCATGCCGCCGAAGAGGCCCGCAGCGATTGACGCCAGGCCCTGGCCTGTCAGTTCCCGGTCCGGGCTGTACGGTCCACTCGGTCTGCCGTCCGGCCCGGTCATTCCTGCCGCAACCCGGGCGGACAGCAACGACTCGATGGCCGCAAGGCAGGCGATGGCCACCGCGGGCATGGCCAGGCTGCCCAGCAGATCCAGGTCAAAGACGGGAACCGCGGGGGCGGGCAGGGAATGCGGCAGGGGGCCGATCCTGGGGATGTCCAGCCGGAACAGCTCGGCGGCCGCCGTGGCGAGGAGCACCGCGATCAGGCTGGCGGGCAGGGCCTTGAGCAGCTTCTGCACCAGGACCATCACGACGGCGATTCCCGCCACGACCGCGAGGGTCAGCAGGGCAGCCGGAACCGTTGCGGCGGATGCGGCTTCCACTGCAGCGATGAGGGTGTTGTGGCCCGGGACGCCGGATGTTCCGGTGGCGGGCGGAACCTGCTGGAGGAAGATAATGGCGGCGATCCCCAGGGTGAAGCCTTCCACCACGGGCCAGGGGATGAAAGCGACCGCCCGGCCCAGGCCGCTGAATCCCAGGACGCAGACCAGGAGCCCCGCCATGAGTGACAACGGGGCCACGCTGCCGGCGCCGTGGACTGCCACCACAGGGGCCAGCACCACAACCATGGCACCGGTCGGGCCGGACACCTGGACGGGTGATCCGCCCATCACGGCTGCCACCAGGCCGGCGACGATCGCCGTGATGAGCCCGGCCTCCGCACCCACTCCCGAGCTGACGCCGAACGCCAGGGCCAGCGGCAAAGCAACAATGCCCACCGTGATGCCGGCCAGCAGGTCAGTCCGCCACGATGCTCCAAGTCCCGCGTAATCCAGTTTTGAGGGCAGGAACCGGCCGGGGTGCCGCCTGTCAGTGCTTACGCCCGGCTTCACGAGGCGGGCCCGGCAGCGAGGTGCCCCGCAGGCAACTGCTGCGCCAGCCGGAGCTGTTCGTTTGAATCGGCAAGGTTGTCCAGGAGGAATGTCCGCGCGATGGCAAGCAGTTGGGAAATCCCGGGGTGCGCCAGCCGGTAGGTCACGGCATTGGCGGTGCGCACAGAGGTGACCACCTTGTGCTTGCGCAATGTGGCCAGGTGCTGGGAGAGGTGCGAGGCTTCAAGCCCGGTCTCCGCCAGGAGGTAGCTCACTGCTGCGGTCTCCTGCGGCGACGCTGCCAGCAGCTCAAGGATGCGGATCCTTGCAGGGTGCGCCAGCCCCTTGAAGAGGTTGGCCTTGATTTCGTACAGCGGAGCCTGGGCGGAAGGCAGCACGGGAAGCTCCTCGACGTGACACTGACGGCCAATGCGCCAGCGAATTGATGGATTGATAAATTCATCATATCAAGGTGGTGCAAGTCCCCTGCCGGGCGGGGCAACGATAGGCTGGAACCCATGACTATCAATCCGGACCTGCAGGGCCGAAGCTACCCTGCCGCAGAGGTGTACGACGTTGGCCGTGAGAAAATCCGCGAGTTCGCCCGCGCCGTGAAGGCCACCCATCCCGCGCACTTCGACGTCGACGCCGCCAAGGCCCTGGGCCACGCGGATCTTGTTGCCCCTCCGACGTTTGCCATCATCATCGCCCAGCGCGCCGACGCCCAGCTCATCGAGGATCCGGAAGCGGGCATCGACTTCTCCCGCGTGGTCCATGCAGACCAGCGCTTCACCCACCACCGGCCGATTTTCGCCGGAGACCGCCTCGTGGCGGAACTCCACGTCGACGGCGTCCGGGCCATGGGCGGCGGGGCAATGATCACCACGCGTTCGGAGATCTTTGCCCTCGGCACGGATGATTCCCGTGACCCCGTCACCACCACCACGTCGTCCATCCTGGTCCGAGGAGAGGGACAGTAACCATGAGCCACAGCATTCACGACCTCAGTGCCGGCCAGGAGATCGGCAGCCGCACCATCGAGGTCAGCCGCACCGACCTGGTCAAGTACGCCGGCGCATCCGGCGACTTCAACCCCATCCACTGGAACGAAGCCTTCGCCACCAGCGTGGAACTGCCCGGCGTCATCGCCCACGGCATGTTCACCATGGGCTCGGCCGTGCAGCTGGTCACTGACTGGGCAGGCGACCCGGCCGCCGTCGTCGACTTCCAGACCCGCTTCACCAAGCCCGTCCTGGTCACGGACACCACGGGCACCGACCAGCCCGGCGCCACCATCGAAGTCAGCGGCATCGTTGGCAAGCTCGACGCCGAGGCGAACACCGCACGGGTTGACCTCACCGTTGTTTCCGCGGGACAAAAGGTCCTGATGAAGGCCCAGGCCGTCGTCCGGCTCAGCTGAGCCGGGAAGCGTGTCCCACTTTGCCGATAGGGTTGTCTGGTGACTTCCACCCTGCTTTCCCAGCTCACAACGGCCGCCGTCGGGGGCCCCGCCGGCACCTACATCGAGGCCCGCACCGAGGCTGAGATCATCGAGGCCGTCCGGTCAGCCGACGCTGCCGGGGAGCCCCTGCTGATCATCAGCGGAGGCTCCAACCTGCTGGTTTCCGACGACGGGTTCCCGGGTACGGTGGTGAAGATCGCCTCGGAAGGCTTCACGGTCAACGCGGAGGATTCCTGCGGCGGCGTGGCCGTGGTGGTGCAGGCCGGCCACAACTGGGACAGGCTGGTGGAATACGCTGTTCTGCACGCGTGGTCCGGGATTGAGGCCCTCGCCGGCATCCCGGGCTCCACGGGGGCCACCCCGGTGCAAAACGTCGGCGCCTACGGCTCCGACGTGTCCCAGACCATCGCCGCCGTCCGGACCTGGGACCGCGAGCGGAACGCCGTCAAGACTTTCACGAACTCGGAGCTGAAGTTCGGCTACCGGGACTCCATCCTCAAACAGACCACCACCAATGGCTCGCCGCGTTACGTGGTGCTGACCGTGGAGTTCCAGCTGCCCATCGGCCGGATGAGCGCTCCCATCCGGTATGCGGAGCTGGCCCGCTCGCTGGGCGTGGAGCAGGGCAAGCGGGCCTACTCCACGGACGTGCGCCGGGAAGTGCTGCGGCTGCGGGCATCAAAGGGAATGGTGCTGGACCCGGCGGACAGGGACACCTATTCCACGGGGTCGTTTTTCACCAATCCGATCGTCCCCGCTGAAATCGCCGCAGCCCTTCCGGAAAAGGCACCCCGCTACCCGGCGGGCCATGACGGGATGGTGAAGTTGTCCGCGGCGTGGCTCATCGACCAGGCGGGCTTCGGCAAGGGCTTTGGGCTGGAGCCGGGCAGTGTGAGCGGGGGCCGGGCGTCCCTGTCCACCAAGCACACCCTCGCCATTACCAACCGCGGCTCTGCCAGCGCTCAGGACGTGCTGGCGGTGGCGCGGGAGGTGCGCGCCGGCGTCGAAAGGCGCTTTGGCATCCGGCTGCACCCGGAACCACTGCTTATCGGCTTGGAGCTTTAGCCCGGGCGGTGTCAGGGTCATCCACCACCCCGGGCCAGGCGCGCGGGCGGGCGGCCCGGAACCGGGCCTAAGATGGGCACATGGCTGTCGACCTGCACCGGCGCAACCCCAAAATCCTGGGCCGCCTGAGGATGGTTTCGCAGGGCCTCGCAGGGGGAACCCACGCGTTCGGCGCGGTCGCCGAAGCGGTGCGTTGGATGACCGCCATGCAGGCCCAGGACCTCCAGGCAGCCATGTGGGCTGTGGGCGCCAGGGTGTCCGGATGCGGCCTCACCGATGTCCGGTCCGCCATTGATTCAGGTGCCGTGGTGCGGTCCTGGCCGATGCGCGGAACGTTGCACCTAGTGGCTCCGGAGGACCTGCGGTGGATGCTTGACCTCACAGCGGACCGGCTCACAAGGAGTATTGCCGCGCGGCACCGGGAACTGGAGATCACGTGGGCGGACATCGAGAAGTGCCGGGACATCGCGCTGGAGCATATTGCCGGGGCCGGTCCCGCCAGCCGCACCGAACTGTTCGCCGCCTTCGACGCAGCGGGGCAGCCGACCCGGGGCCAACGGGGCATCCACATCCTGGGGCCCTGTGCCGGCACGCGTGGCTGGTTCAGGGGCCGCTGGCCAAGAACCAGCAGTTGCTGGTGCCCTTCGAGGAATGGATACCCGTTTCGCGCAGCCTGGAGCGGCAGGAAGCCGTCGCGGAGTTACTGCTGCGGTACCTCCGAAGCCACGGCCCTGCCACCCTTCGTGACTTCGCCTGGTGGACCCAGCTTCCCCTCACCGAGGTTCGCGCCGCCTTTGAGGACGCCAAGCATGAGTTGGTTGAACTGGAATTCCGGGGCACAACCTATTGGCTGTCGGCTGAGACAGCATCTCTCCTTGACGGCGGCCTGCCCGGACAACGGTCCGTCCTCCTGCTGCCCGGCTTCGACGAGTTCCTGCTGGGCTATGCTGACCGGCGCGCGGTCCTGCCGCCCGAGCATTCCGACAGGATCGTGCCCGGCGGCAATGGCGTCTTCAAGAAGACACTGGTGGCCGGGGGAGAGGTGATCGGCACATGGTCCCGCGACGGCGCCGGCCCGCATGCCGCCGTCGTGCCCGAACTCTTCGACGCCACCAAGCCGCTGGGGCCGGCCGCCAGGGCAGCGTTCGCCAAAGCCGCCCAACGCTACCTCACGTTCCTGGGCAACTGACTCTGCGGCCCTGCTCGCACGAGCGGTGCTGCCCCGCACAAGCGGTGCTGTGCAAGACCGCTCGTGCGGGGCAGAGCCGCTGTCGGGTATCAGGTCGTGGCGACTGTCCACATCCTGCTGCGGCCTGCTTCCGCCAGTGCGCCATGGCGGACCACTCTTGGACCATGAAACCTGACAAGATCCGGGAACTGCTGGACGAGCGCTGGCCCGAGTTCCCTGTGGCAGCAACTCAGCAGTTGTCGCGCGCGGGCCTCGAAGACAGGATACTGACGGCGGCAGTGCGCACGGGACTGGTCATCCGGCTGCGTCGGGGTGCGTACGTCCGAAGCACCTACTGGCACGGTTTGAAGCCATGGGTTCGGGATGGCCTGCTGGTGCACGCCCACCACTTGTCCACGGGCGGGGCGTCACGGTACAGCCACGTGAGCGCAGCCAGGTTGCATGAATGCCAGGTCTGGGGCGCGGGGCCACGGGTGCATGTCACCACGGGCTACGCCAACTCGCGAAAGAGTGCCGGCGAAGACGTCAGGACGCATCGGGCACGCCTCGGCAGCACGGATCTCACGTCGTTCCTGACCAGTGACGGAAGGGAAATTCTCGCAACCAGCCTTGCGAGGACCGTCCTGGACTGTGCCCGGACCCTGCCACTTGAGCAGGCCGCCGTCATAGGCGACCACGCTCTCCGGAAAGGAGCCGACCTGCCTACGTTGCGCCGGCTCCTCGACGAAGGGCCGGAAAAGCGGGGGAGCCGGCGCGCGCGTCTTCTCCTCGACTCGCTTGACGGACGCTCAGAATCGGCAGGCGAAACGCGAACCAGGCTACTGCTGCATTCCCTTGGCAGACGAAACTTCACACCCCAGGTCGAAATACTAACGTCCGTCGGGCTCTTCCGCGCTGATTTTGCCGACCCTGGATCGAAGATCATCATCGAGTTTGACGGCGCCGGCAAGTACACGGACTACCGGTCCACGGACGAGGTGTTGCTGGCCGAGCGTGGGCGGGAGACCGCGCTGATCGAGGAGGGGTGGTTGGTTCTTCGGCAGGTGTGGACGCACCTTGATCGCCCTGCCGAGCTCAACCGTCGCATCCAGGCCATGGCAGAGCGCTCCCGGAGAAGGTCCGCCTGACAACGTGGACGGCCCTGCCCCGCAGGAACGGTGCCGGTCAACACCGTTTGTGCGGGGCAGGGCCGCTCGAGGGCAGCGGAAGCGTTACAGGTTTCCGGTGGCGATGTTGAGCATGCGGCGGAGCGGCTCGGCGGCGCCCCAGAGGAGCTGGTCGCCCACGGTGAAGGCGCTGATGTACTGCGGGCCCATTTCCATCTTGCGGATGCGGCCCACCGGGATGTCCAGGGTGCCGGAGGCGGCGACGGGGGTCAGGTCGGCCATGGAGGCTTCCTTGGTGTTCGGAACCACCTTGGCCCACTGGTTGTCCTCGTCGAGCAGCTTCTCGATCTCGGCGACGGACAGGTCCTCGCGGAGCTTCAACGTCAGGGCCTGGGAGTGGGAGCGCATGGCACCGATCCGGACACAAAGGCCGTCCATGATCACGCGGTTTTCCTCGGAGGTGCCCAGGATCTTGTTGGTCTCCACCCCGGCCTTCCACTCTTCCTTGGACTGGCCGTTGCCCAGGTCCGCGTCGATCCAGGGGATCAGGGAGCCGGCCAGCGGCACGCCGAACTGGGTGGCATCAATGTCAGTCCGCTGGTGGGCCAGGACCTTGCGGTCAATGTCCAGGATGGCCGACGCCGGATCGTCCAGTTCCGTGCTGACCTCGGCGTTGAGCGTGCCGAACTGGCTGAGGAGCTCACGCATGTGCCGTGCGCCGCCGCCGGAGGCAGCCTGGTAGGTCATGGAGGTGCCCCACTCCACCAGGCCGTTCTTGAACAGGCCGCCGAGGCCCATAAGCATGCACGAGACCGTGCAGTTGCCGCCGATGAAGTCCTTGGTGCCGTTCACCAGGCCCTTGTCGATGACGTCCCGGTTGATCGGGTCCAGCACGATGATTGAATCGTCGTTCATGCGCAGGGTGGAGGCGGCGTCGATCCAGAGGCCGTCCCAGCCGCGGCTGCGCAGCTCGCCGTGGACCTGCTTGGTGTAGTCGCCGCCCTGGGCGGTGACAATAATGGGCAGCTTAACCAGCGTGTCGACGTCGAACGCGTTTTCGAGCTTGCCGGCGCTGCCTGCTGCTGTTCCAGCAAGCGTCGGCGCGGCACCTCCCGCGTTGGACGTGGAGAAGAACACCGGGTTGATGTTGGCGAAGTCGCCCTCGTCCTGCATGCGCTGCATCAGGACGGAACCGACCATGCCGCGCCATCCGACCAGGCCGACGGAAGGGGTAGCTGCTGTAGTCATTCGTCCAGTTTAGACTTCGGAACCGGGACGGCGCAGTCGGTTACGTCACTGCCCGGTCCGGCAGTCACAACCGGCGGGGTGCTACCTGTCGAACTGGCGGGCAGTGGGCTCGGGAACTCCCCGTTCCGCGCGCAGGCGCTTGGCCCGGGAAGCCACGCTCGCCATCCGCCCGGCGTACAAGACACCGCCGATTCCGGCAACGGTCAGGATCAGGGCGCCCCACAGCGGGTCCTGGCCGCGGCTGGTGGGTCCGGCCACCAGCATGACGGAAAAAACCGCCACGGCCGCGAAGAAAGCGGCCATCAGCAGGAAGCCGCCGGCGGACCGCACCTGCGGGTGTGAGCTCGCCGTGACCACGCCGAGCTCTTCCCTGGCATAGCTGTGAAGCCTGCCCTCCGCGGTTCGGAACAGGATCCGCTTCTCACCCTGTGCCAAGGCCTGGTCGTGGTAGGCGCGGACCTGGTCGTCGGAGCCGGAAACGTTGCCCGGGTTGTTGCTGGCTGGAATGCCGTTCTGCACGCTAGTCCTGTCGGATTGATCGGATGTGGTCCAGCACCTGGCTGTCGGTGAGGCCGTCGATTTCCCGGATGGGCTCCGCAGGGGCATCGATAATGCCGTATCCCACGGCCCAGCCCTGGCCGCTGCGCTTGACCAGCAATTGCTGCCCGGCCCCGTCCACCAACAGCCGGATGGTGGCGCCGCCGGAGGGGTTCTCTTCGAGGTGCTTGCGCACAATGAAGAAGTTGACTTCCGCCGGCGTGGAATCGGGGCGCTGGGCCATGGCGAACCAGCTAAGGTACGCGCGCGGCTGCAGCAGGATCCGGTATGCGGGCGACTCCACAGACAGGACGTTGTCCACGGAGTCTGCAGTCAGCAGGTTGATCTGCACCCGTTTGGTTGCCTCCGCCAGTGCGCTGGTGACCGCGGCGACCGGGCCGTCTACGGACAGCTCACCACCCGGTTCAACGGTGGCCGCACCGCGGGCCACCAGGGAGGAAGCGCCGGCAGAGAGAAGCGGGGCGTCGTCGAGTTCACCCTCCAGCCGGAGCGCTTTCGCGGATGCTTCGGCGCCCGGGCCGCGCCGGAGGTTCAGGAGCACCAGGAGTTCTGCGAAGCCAAAGCCGATGGCGTCCGGAAAGCCCCCGGCGGTTAAGGACCTGGCTGTGGTTGTTGTCTCAGTCACTGAATGTTCTCCTCAGTTTTCAGAAGCCAAAGAAATCGCCGACAGCGTCCACGCCGTCGCCGACAGCGTCGCCAACGGCCTCTGCCCCGTCAGCGATCTTATCGCCTACGTAGTTGACGGAGTCGTGGATGACAGGCACGTTGTCGTAGAGGGCCAGCGCGCCGCTGGCCACCATGCAGGCCGTGCCGATGGGAGGAGGAGCGAAGGAACCGGCGCCCAGCAGGGCCTTGGTGGTGGAGTACGCGGCAGAACCATAGTCGCCCTCCTGGAAGTTGTTGAAGGCGTCGAGGGAGTCCAAGCCCACGCCCACGACTCCCAGGCCCTTGCTGAAACCATCAAGGTACTTGAACGCGTTGCCTTCCTTGGCAAGGTTGAGTACCTCATGGAACTTGCCCTCGAACAGGTTGTTGGACATGTTGAAGAATGTGCTGAAGGCGTTGGAGTTCTGGAAGGCCCGCCAGGCCACCGGGTCCATGAAGTCACCGACACGTGACTTATGGAGCATCGCGCCAATGTCGAACAGGCCCGCCCGCAGGTTCGGGAAGGCCTTGATAAGGCCGTAGATGTCCCACCCGTCCCGGAACGGGGAATCCGGATCTGCCAGCCAGCCGGGGCCCCAAGGGTTGCTGCTGCCTTGTCCGGGGACAGTCCCGCCCGGACCGCCGCCACCCGGGCCACCTGTCCCGGGCCCGCCGGAACCGCCGGCGCTGCTCGCCCTGTCCTGTTCATCGGCGTTTGTAAGCAGGAGCTTTGATTCCTGCTTGAGGCGCGCCGCCGTCTTCTGCAGGAGCGCCCGGTGGTTGCCGTTCCAGTCGGAACGGAAATGTTCAGCATCCCGGCCCTTCCAGGAGGGCGTGTTGTTGATCTGGCTGCTCAGCTGTGTGGACTGCTGCAGCAGCAGGTCCGCCGTTGTGCCGAACTGCTTCGCGAGCGTCCGCAGCTGCTCAACGTCGGCGCCCCACAAGTTTCCTGCCACCAGGCATCCCCCAATCTTTTGAAACAGCCGTCCCTGACGCTGCAGGCCCCAGCCTAGTGAACAACCCGGGACGTGCGCGATGGGGTGTCCTCCCCATCGGCGGACACAAGGCCACTAGCGAGTGTCGGATTCCTCCCGCACAGCGGCTTTTCGGGCACGCAAGGCGAAGAACGCACCGAACGCGAAAACCTGAGTCACCGCCACCAGCACGATGGCTCCGGCGATCTTGTTCCCGCCCAAAATCATGGTGAGCCCAACAATCGCGGACAGGAGGGCCAGGAGGGGGAGAAGCATGTACCCCAGGACAAACAGGGTTTCCGGTTTCTTGAGCATGTCCTAGCCCTCGGTCCTTGACCATTTGGTGAACCTGTAGCGCGTGCCGTTGGCGGCCGTGAGCCACCCGTCGGGCGGGACGGAGACGGACGCCTCCCAACTGGTGCCAAGCTCCGGGGCGAACGTGTCGCCGTCGGCCTCGACATCGATGGTGGTGACCACCGCAACGTTGGCGAGCTCGGTGGCCTGGCGGAATATCTCGCCGCCGCCCAGGATCCAGACCGTGTCCCCGCCGTCCACGAACTGCGACTCCAGCAGCGCGTCGTCAAGGGAGGGAACCACGACGGCGCCCTTCGCCTCGGGCGTTTCGGCCCAGCCTTTCTGCCGGGTGACCACGATGTTGGTGCGGCCGGGCAGGGGGCGGTATTTGTCAGGGAAGGACAGCCACGTTTTGCGGCCCATGATCACAGGGTGGCCCATGGTCAGCCGGGTGAAGTGCTTGAGGTCCTCCGGCAGGTGCCACGGCATGTCGCCGTCCTTGCCGATGACACCGTCCGGGGTCTGCGCCCAAACCAGGCCAACGCCGGTCACGGAGGCGGCAAGTTCCTCAGTGAAGGACTGCGGGTCAGTGAAGTTCTCGGTGCTCATACGGCGATCGGGGCCTTAATGGTCGGGTGGTGTTTGTAGCCCACCACTTCGAAGTCTTCCAGCGTGTAGTCGAAGATCGACGCCGGCTTGCGGGCGATCCTCAGCTGCGGGTACTCGTACGGCTCCCGCTCCAGCTGCTTGAGGACCTGGTCCATGTGGTTCTCGTAAATGTGGACATCTCCGCCGGTCCAGATGAACTCGCCGGGCTCCAGCCCCACCTGCTGCGCCACCATGCAGGTGAGCAGCGAGTAGGAGGCAATGTTGAAGGGGACGCCCAGGAACATGTCCGCGGAGCGCTGGTACAGCTGGCAGGACAGCTTGCCGTCAGCCACATAGAACTGGAAGAAGGCGTGGCACGGGGGCAGGGCCATGTCCTGGAGCTCGGAGACGTTCCAGGCGGACACGATGTGCCGGCGTGAGTCGGGGTTGGCCTTCAGGTTGTCGATCAGCTCCGCGATCTGGTCAATGTGGCCGCCGTCGGGAGTGGGCCAGCTGCGCCACTGCACACCGTAGACAGGTCCGAGGTCGCCATCGGCGTCGGCCCATTCGTTCCAGATGGTGACGCCCTGGTCCTGCATCCATTTGATGTTCGTCTCACCGCGCAGGAACCACAGGAGCTCTACTGCCACGGACTTGAAGTGCACCCGCTTGGTGGTGATCAGCGGGAAGCCCTTCGTCAGGTCGAAGCGTATTTGGCGGCCGAAAACGCTGGTGGTTCCGGTTCCGGTGCGGTCCGATTTGTGCGTGCCGGAAGCCAGGACATCGCGGAGGAGGTCTTCATAAGGCGTTGGGATGCTCACGGCTAAAGTCTACTTGGCCGGTCCGGGGAGCCGCTGCGCGACATTCAGTCGTCGAACGGCTTGAACTGCTCCACGGCCACGACCCGACCCTGCCCGCCTGGAGCCACGTGGCACACCACCAGTTCGCCGGGGGAGAGGTATGGCTCCTTGGCCGGCAGGAGCGCGCGCAGGTGCGCCGGCATGTGCCGGCCGAGCTGGGTGAACACGGTGGGCAGCGCGGGGCGGTGCGTGCAGATGACCACCGGCCGCTGCTTGTCGAAAAGGCCCTCGATGACGGCGGCCGTTTTTTTGGGGCTCCGCTGGTGCCGGTGCTCCGTGAGCGGCTCCGCGAGCTTCACCTTCGCCCCCGCCGCCTTCGCGTAAGGCGCCACTGTTGCCACGCACCGCAGCCAGGGGCTGGTCACCACGCGGAGCGGCTTCCAAGCGTGCAGCAGCCTGCTGACGGCCTGCGCCTGCCGTGTCCCCGTGGCGGCAAGCGGCCGCTCGCCCTCTGCCTTGCTCCAGGATGAACGCGGCTTGGCCTTGGCATGCCGGAGCACCACGAGCGGCCACGTGTCCAGCTCCCCGCGCCTGTGCGCGTCGTGCAGGTACTGAAGGGGCACGACGTCGGAGGGATTGGACAGCAGCGCAGCCGCCTTCTCGGGGGTGCACCACATGACGCTGTCCACCTCCTTCCCGTCCGGAAGCATCCTGACCCCGTTTGCCTTGACGGCCCAATAGTGGACCACCTTGAGGCCGGAGGCCACGTGGTAGTGGATGGGCGGCAGCGGGATGCCCAGCTGGGCGATGAGCCCGATTTCCTCCTGCACCTCCCGGACCGCGCACTCCGGCACCGTCTCGTCGTCGTCGATCTTGCCCTTGGGCCACGACCAGTCGTCGTAGCGCGGGCGGTGGATCAGCAGGACTTCAAGCTTGTCCTTCACCACGCGCCAGGGCAAAGCGCCGGCAGCCGTTACGGCTACTGGTTCCCCCGGGTGGTCTGTCTGGTCTGCTACAAGTGCATCGCTCGACAAAACAGTGGCCCTTAGCGCCGGCTCAGGCTGCGCTGCCGGGGGCGGGAGGCCAACAGCCAGGACTGGACGTCTTCAAGGGGCGTGCCGTCGTCGGACAGGTGGTGCCGGGTCCAGACCCCTTGGTTGTCGAGGTGCCAGCTTGCGGTTTCGGGATCCATGTAGCGCTTCAGCAGGTCAAGGACGTAGGTGATGTCGTCGGCGCTGGCCAGCTGGACCAGGGCCTCCACCCGGCGGTCCAGGTTGCGGTGCATCATGTCCGCCGAACCGATGTACACCACCGGATCCCCGCCGTTGGCGAAGGCGAACACGCGGGAGTGTTCCAGGAACCTGCCCAGGATGGAGCGGACGGTGATGTTGTCGCTGAGGCCCGGCACTCCCGGGCGGAGGGAGCAGATTCCGCGGACCACCACGTCCACTTTCACGCCGGCCTGCGAGGCCCGGTACAGGGAATCGATGATGGCCTCATCCACCATGGAATTGACCTTGATCTGCACGCGGCCGGGGATTCCGGCACGGGCATTGCGGATTTCGGTTTCAATGCGGTCGATCAGCCCCGAACGCACGGAACGGGGTGCCACCAGCAGCCTCTTGAACGTGGATTTGGGTGCATAGCCGGAGAGCTGGTTGAACAGCTTGGACAGGTCTTCGCCCACCTGCTCGTTGGCGGTCAGCAGGCCCAGGTCCTCGTAGTAGCGGGCAGTCCGGGGGTGGTAGTTGCCGGTGCCGATGTGGCAGTAGCGGCGCAGCCCGTCAACCTCCTGGCGGACCACAAGCGAGAGCTTGCAGTGGGTCTTGAGTCCCACGATGCCGTAGACCACGTGCACGCCGGCCTGTTCCAGCTTGCGCGCCCAGGAGATGTTCGCCTGCTCGTCAAACCGCGCCTTGATCTCCACCAGGGCCAGGACCTGCTTGCCGGCCTCGGCCGCATCGATCAGCGCGTCGACGATGGGGGAGTCGCCGGACGTGCGGTACAGGGTCTGCTTGATGGCCTGGACCTTGGGGTCCGCGGCCGCCTGCTCCAGGAAAGCCTGGACGGAGGTGGAGAACGAGTCGTAAGGGTGGTGGAGCAGGATGTCCCGCCGGCGCATGGCGGCAAACACGTTCGCGGCCTTGGACGTCTCCGACTCGTTGAGGTACCGGGAGGTGTGCGGAACGTGCTTGGGGTAGTGGAGGTCGGCACGGTCGATGCCGGCAATCACGGACAGCCCGCGCAGATCCAGGGGAGCCGGAACGGAGTAGACCTCGGATTCCTCGACCCCCAGCTCGCGGATCAGCAGCGCGCGGATGTTCGGGTTGATGTCGTTGGTGACTTCAAGCCGGACAGGCGGGCCGAAACGGCGGCGCAGGAGTTCCTTTTCGAGGGCCTGCAGGAGGTTCTCGGCGTCGTCCTCCTCCACCTCAACGTCCTCATTCCTGGTGACGCGGAAGGTGTGGTGCTCGAGGACCTCCATCCCCGGGAAGAGCTTGTCCAGGTGGACGGCAATGACTTCCTCAAGGGCGATGAAGCGGGCGACGCGCCCGGCCACCGCGCCGGCACGGGGACCGTCGATGGAGATCAGGCGCGGCAGCTGGTCCGGCACCTTGACGCGGGCGAAGAGCTCCTTGTCGCTGACCGGGTTGCGGACCACCACGGCGAGGTTGAGCGAGAGCCCCGAGATGTAGGGGAAGGGGTGGGCCGGGTCCACCGCCAGGGGCGTAAGGATGGGGAACACCTTCTCGGCGAACATGACACTGAGCTGCTGCTTGGCGGTCTCATCCAGTTCGTCCCAGTGCATGAGGTGGATGTGTTCATACGCCAGGGCGGGGCGGAGCTGCTCTGCATAGACCCGCGCGTGCCGCTGCTGCAGCCGGTGGGCCTCTTCGCTGATCCGTTCCAGCACCTCCACGGGGCTGAGGCCCGCGGGGGAGGGGACAGCCAGGCCGGTGGCGATGCGCCGCTTGAGGCCTGCAACCCGCACCATGAAGAACTCGTCCAGGTTGGAGGCGAAGATCGACAGGAAGCTGACGCGCTCCAGCAGGTGGAGCGTGGCGTCCTCGGCCAGTTCCAGCACGCGGGAATTGAAGCTGAGCCAGCTGAGCTCCCGGTCCAGGAAGCGGTCCGGCCGGATGTCGCCCTCCGGCTGCAGGTTCGGCGCGAACTCCGGGATGTCAATGCGGTCCTGGGTGGCGCGCGACGCCGGAACCTCCGAGGAGCCGAAGCGGGCACGCACCGGCACTGCAACATCCTGTGACGTGGCTGATCCGGAAGGTTCCGGGTTCATGGCATCTCCTTTACCTGGCGGTTGATGCTGGCGCTTCCGGCCTGCGCGGTCCTGCTTCAACCTTACAAGCATTCAGCAGGCCGAAGACCGCTGATTTTCGGCCCGCACCTGATACTCCGCTTGCAGGACTAGCCCGCTGCCACCGGCCCGTACATGACGTCCATGTCCCAGCGGGTGAACCCCAGCCGCCGGTACAGCGAAACGGCAGGGGCGTTGTCGGCATCTGTGTAGAGCATGACCGCGTGCAGCCCCAGGTCCTGGAGGTACCTGATGCCGGCCACGGTGAGGGCTTTGCCGAGGCCCATGCCCTGGGCAGCAGGCGCAACACCTACTGCGTAAACCTCACCGATGGCGGGGTGGGGGCCGTGCTGGGGGTGGACCTTGGTCCAGTGGAACCCAAGCAGCCTGCCCTGCCGGTCCTCGGCCAGCAGGAAGCCTTCGGGGTTGAACCAGTCCTCGGCCATGCGCGCCTCAAGGTCGGCCCGGGTCAGGCTGCCCTGTTCGGGGTGGTGGGCGAAGGCGGCCCGGTTCACGGCCAGCCAGGCTTCCTCATCCTGGCCGGGGACAAAGGCGCGGATGGACACCCCCTCCGGCAGGACGGCCTCGGGAAGGTCCGCCCCCGCCGTCGTCATCCTCATTTTCCAGAGCTCACGGACGGGCCCAAATCCATAGCGGGCGGCCAGTTCCGCGGCGGCCTCGTGGTTGCCGTGGGACCATGCCTTCAGCCCGTCCAGCCCGCGGCTGTCCTTGAGCGCGCCCACCAGGCGGTCCGCCACGCCCTGGTTCCGGTAGCTGGGGTGGACGGCGATCTCCAGCACTCCGGTGCCGTCAGGGGATTCCACCACCACGGCAAATCCGGCGAGGTCCTGCCCGCTGGCGGGATCTGAGTCCTCGTCCGGGGCATAGAGCGCCAGGGTCAGCACTGAGTGCTCCGCCGAATCGCCGGCCCGCATGGTCACCTGGGTCTGCTCCGAAATGGAGGGATTGCCGTCCGATTCCTCTGCCGCGGCCAGGAGGTCCCGGCAGTCCTTCAGCAGCTGCTGGTCAACCGCGCCCCGTTCAGCATGGACGGGCCACTTCTCTGGGTGCGCTGGAGTCATGAGGCAAGGCTATACGGGAAGCGGCTCGGGCGCTCAGGCCTCGGTGAGCTCATCCTCCTGCTGCCGCACCAACGTCAGGCGGTAGCCCACGTTGCGCACGGTGCTGATGAGGTTCTCGTGATCGGCGCCCAGCTTCGCCCGCAGCCGCCGGACATGGACATCCACGGTGCGGGTGCCGCCGTAGTAGTCATAGCCCCACACTTCGGTGAGCAGCTGCTGGCGGGTGAAAACACGGCCGGGGTGCTGTGCCAGGTATTTGAGCAGCTCAAATTCCTTGAAAGTCAGGTTGAGCGGTGCGCCGTTCACGCGGGCGGTGTAGCTCGCTTCGTCGATGACGACGCCGGCGGCCCGGATCTCCGTTGGCGTGTCCTCCTGCTCGGGGACGGCGCGGGCCACAGACAGCCTGATGCGGGCTTCCACTTCAGCGGGCCCGGCGGAGTCCAGCACGATGTCGTCCACGGCCCAGGCCGACGAAACAGCCGCCATGCCGCCTTCGGTCAGGATCAGCACCAGCGGCGCGCTCAGGCCGGTGGCCTTGAGCAGCTGGGTGAGGGAGCGGGCGCCCACCAGGTCCTTGCGGGCATCCAGCAGCACGATGTCGCAGGGATCGGTCTCCAGCAGCGCGGTGGGCTCGGCGGGGAGGATGTGGACCCGGTGGTTCAGCAATTCCAGGGCAGGCAGGATGTCTACCGAAGAGCCAGGGCTGTTCGTCAAGAGCAGGATGTGCGACATTGTTCCTCCAAGGGCCGTCCGCGCATCATTGGGCGACTGAACCGGGTTTCCACCGGCCGGTACTGGCTTCCTGCTCGGGTCTTGGGCCATTGTTCAGGGCGCCGGCCGGCCACCTCAGCAGGGAGCGTAGCTGAGCTTTGAGTATACCCGGCGGGGCCTTCGCAGCCATGGATTCGGCGCGGATGAGGGGACGTTTTGCGACATATGCCGTTCATATAAGGCAGGATTGAGCCAAGGGCCCCGACGCCCTCCGCGAAGGGCGGCCCGCCTTTCCAGGTCGACGCCAGGATGGGATTGCAGCGCAGTGAGTGCAGAAACTAAGTCCAGGCCGGGTTCCGCGTGACGGCGGAACTGCAGGCGCCTGCGCGGTCCTTGGGCTCGTGGACCATCGGCGTGGCGGGAATGGCCGGCCTGGCCGCGATCATTGCCGGGGTGTATACCTCCCGCGAGGTGCTCGTAGGCGTTGCGGTGGCGATCGCCGCCGCCATCGGCGTCGGCTGGCCGCACTTCCTCCGTATTCCTGCCAAGAAGACCCTGGCTGCGGTGATTGCCGTGCCGGGCGCCGGAGCCGCGGTTGGCGCCGGCCTGGCTCCCGCTCCCGGGTACCTGGACTGGACCCCCGCCTTCATCGCGCTGGGCATGATCGCCGTCTTTGTGGTGCAGCTGATCCGCGGAACCGGGCAGGCGCAGCGGCTGGAATCCACCCTGGGATGCTGCGCAGGGGTGCTGCTCGCCTGCCTGGGCTCCGGCTGGATAGCGGGCGCTCGGTTCAACGGTGTCCGGGAGATGCTCCTGGTGGCGGCCATCAGTGCCGCGGTTGCCCTGCTGGCCGGGCTGATCCGCTGGCCGGACAGCGTCGTGGCACCCCTAGGAATCGTGATGGCCGGCCTGGCCGGGCCCCTTGCCGGACTGGTGTTCTCGGACATTGCGGTCCTGCCGGCCGCCATCTTCGGCGTCGTAGTCGGGGCGGTGCTGGCAAGCTTCCGGCGGCTCGTAACGCTTCGCGGTGCACCCCTGAACATCCAGGCTGCCCTTAGCATGGGCCTTGCGCCTGTCTCGGCGGTGGGTTCCCTGGCCTACTTCATAGACAAACTACTCATCTACTAACGCGTTAGGATGGCACCATGTCCGTACTTGCATTTGAAATCTTCTTCCTTGTCCTGCTCGGCATCGCCAGCCTCGCCATGGCCTGGTTCGCCGGCTTCGTGGTCTACCGCCTGTTCAAAGGCCAGAAGTAGTCCCCTTTTTCCGGAGCTAGCCGTTTTCCGAGGTAATCGCAGTGCCCATTGAGATTCCTACAGACCTGACTCCCGAACTTGTTCCGCTTTCCTGGCTCATTGGTGAGTGGGAAGGCCGCGGCCGCCTCGGCAGCGGGGACGAGGACTCGGAGCATTTCCTGCAGCACGTGTCCTTCACGCACAACGGGCTGCCGTACCTTCAGTACCGCGCGGAGAGCTGGCTGACGGACGACGACGGCACGCGCCTGCGGCCGCTCACCGTCGAGACCGGCTTCTGGGCGCTGGAGCGCAAACAGCTTGATGCCGACGGCGGCCCGGGCCTGATCCCCGCGGACATCGTTCCGGCGCTGAAGAGTGCCGACGAAGTGGAGGCCCTGCGCAACAGCGAGGGCGGGTTCGACATCTCGGTGTCCATTTCGCACCCCGGCGGCATTTCCGAGCTCTACTACGGGCAGATCAAGGGCCCGCAGATCCAGCTCACCACGGATATGGTCATGCGCGGCAGCCACTCCAAGGACTACAGCGCTGCCACGCGCATCTTCGGCCTGGTGGACGGAAACCTCCTGTGGCGGTGGGACGTCGCCGTTGGCGGCAAGGACGGAAAAGGCCTGGAAGCGCACGCCTCGGCCTTCCTGAAAAAAGTCTCCTGACCCCTCCCCGTCCTTCGGCGCTGAGGGCGCAGGCGGCGGGATCCCGCGTCGATTTGCAAGAATCCGGAATACCGCCGAGCCCCAAGGACTTCTACTACATATGACTACTCCCAGCCCCCTGCTGTCGCGCCCTGGCGCCGTCGAGGCGGCCGGTGCCGACGCCGGCGTTGCCGCCCACTACGGTGAGCCCCTCCGCGAGCAGCGCGCCCTCGCGGCCGGAACCGCCGTCGTCGACCTCTCCTCCCGCGGCGTCGTGACGGTGACGGGTCCGGACCGCCTCAGCTGGCTCAACACCCTCTCCTCGCAGCAGGTCACAGGCCTGCAGCCGGGCGAGTCCAGCGAACTGCTCCTTTTGAGCGTGCAGGGCAGGATCGATTTCGACGCCAGGGTGATTGACGATGGCGGCACCACCTGGCTGATCGTCGAGGCCGCCGAAGCCGCCCCGCTGGCAGAGTTCCTCAACAGGATGAAGTTCATGCTCCGCGTGGACATCGCGGATGTCTCCGCCGACTGGGCCGTCATCGGCAGCACGAAGGCAGTTCCCGAATGGTCCGGCCTGCTGGCCTGGCAGGACCCGTGGCCGCACGTGGGCGCGGGGGGTTACTCCTACGCCACTGTCCCGGAGTCGGGCCATCCCGGCCTGGAGCGGCCGTGGTTCGAGTACCTGGTGCCGGCCGACGAGCTGGAGCGGACAGTGGGAGAGCGTCCCCTTGCGGGCGTCCTCGCCGCCGAGGCGCTGCGCGTGGCAGCCTGGCGCCCCCGGATCGGGGCCGAGACGGACGACAAGACCATTCCGCACGAACTGGACCTCCTCCGGACCGCCGTGCACCTGGCCAAGGGCTGCTACAAAGGGCAGGAAACCATCGCGCGGGTGCACAATCTGGGCCACCCGCCCCGGCGCCTTGTCTTCCTCCAGCTGGACGGCTCGCAGCACACGTTGCCCCAGGCCGGCAACCCCGTGCTGGCGGGGGAGCGGAAGGTGGGGACCGTGACGTCAGTGGCGCAGCATTATGAGATGGGCCCGGTCGCCCTGGCAGTCATAAAACGTTCGGTTGCGCCCGATGAGATACTGACGGTCCTGGATGGCGACGAGCCGTACCCCGCTGTCCAGGAAATCATCGTTGCCCCGGACGCCGGCCAGGTCGTGGGGCGCCAGACCGGATTCCTTAGGGGGCCACGTTCATGACCGAAGACGCCGGAACCAGCGCAGCGCCGTCTGGCACAGCACCACCCGGCCCGGCGCCCGACGACGAGACGCTGGCCTTGGCGCAGACGCTCTTCCAGGCGGCACGGGAGGGGGAGACGGCACTGTTGCGTGCCTACCTCGACGCCGGCGCTCCCGCCACCTTGACCAACGCGGCGGGTGATTCGCTTCTCATGCTGGCCGCCTACCACGGCCACGCGGAGACCGTCCAGCTCCTCCTGAAACACGGTGCCGAGGCCAACTCCGCGAACGACCGGGGTCAGACCCCGCTCGCCGGAGCAGCGTTCAAGGGTTACACCGGCGTTGCCCGGGTACTGCTCGACGCCGGCGCCGATCCGGACGCAGGTTCGCCGTCCGCCCGCGCAGCCGCCCAAATGTTCGCCCGCCAGGAGATCCTGGACCTCCTGGGCTAGCACCACCGGGTCCCGCCCGGCGGATCACAACCTGAGGAAGGATTGCCCAGTGGAAAACGTGGCGAAGCCGTGGGCGGCCCTCTGGTCCCTGGTGATCGGGTTCTTCATGATCCTGATCGATACCACCATTGTGTCCGTGGCCAACCCCCGGATCATGGAGGGCCTGGACGCGGACATCAACTCGGTCATTTGGGTCACCAGCGCCTACCTCCTGGCCTATGCGGTCCCGCTGCTGATTACCGGCAGGCTGGGGGACCGCTTCGGGCCCAAGAAGCTCTACCTTGCCGGCCTGGTGGTCTTTACCCTGGCTTCGCTGTGGTGCGGCCTGTCGGGCCAGGTGGAGGTGCTGATAGCGGCACGCGTGCTGCAGGGCCTCGGCGCGGCCATGATGACGCCCCAGACCATGGCAGTGATCACCCGGATCTTCCCGCCGGACAGGCGCGGTGCCGCCATGGCGATCTGGGGTGCCACCGCAGGCATGGCCACCCTCGTGGGACCCATCCTGGGCGGCGTCCTGGTGGACGGGCTCGGCTGGGAATGGATCTTCTTCATCAACGTGCCCATCGGCATTGCAGGCTTTGTCCTCGCGCTGCGCAACGTTCCGTCCCTCAGTACCCACCCGCACCGGTTCGATATTCCCGGCGTGGTGCTCAGCGCCGTCGGGCTCTTCCTCCTGGTGTTCGGCATCCAGGAGGGCGAAACCTACAACTGGGGCACCATCACCGGTCCCGTCACGGTGTGGGGCCTGATCGTCGCCGGCCTTGCCGTGCTGGCTCTCTTCGTGGTCTGGCAGCGGTTCAACAAGGGTGAGCCGCTGCTGCCCCTGGGGCTCTTCCGCGACCGGAACTTTTCCCTGGCCAACATCGGAATCACCACCGTCGGCTTCACGGTGACGGCCTTCAGCCTGCCGCTCATCTTCTACTACCAGTTGGTCCGGGGCCTCACGCCCACCCAGTCCGCGCTGATGATGGTTCCCATGGCGCTGATCTCCGGCGGCCTTGCTCCAGTGGTGGGAAAGGTCATCGACAAAGTCAACCCCAAATTCCTCACTGCCACCGGCCTGGTACTGATGGCCGTGGCCCTGGTGTGGAACTCAGTCCTGATGCGGCCGGACACCCCCATCCTCCTGTTCCTGCTGCCCAGCGCCGTCCTGGGGTTCGCCAACGCAGGCATCTGGGCTCCGCTGGGCACCACCGCCACCCGCAACCTCCCGCCGCGGCAGGCAGGGGCCGGGTCCGGCGTGTACAACACCACGCGGCAGATCGGTGCCGTGCTGGGCAGCGCGGCCATTGCCGTGCTGATCCAGGCCCGGCTCGCAGCCGAGCTTCCGTCCGGCGGACCCGGCGGGGCGGCCGGGGAAGGAACGGGCTTCTCCGGAAGCCTGCCGGAGGCCCTCCACAGCGGGTTTTCGACGGCTATGGGCCAGTCCATCCTGCTGCCCGCCGGGGTGGTCCTGGTCGGGGCCGCCGTGGCGCTGTTCTTTGCGAAGGCGCAGCCGGTTCAGGACTGGGGCGGGCGCGGGGCCGTTCCGGGGTCAGCCAAGGTGGACGCTGGTCTGGATTCCGCCGGCTGACAGGCCGAGCTTCCGGGCCAGCGCCACGGCTCCGGTGTTGCTGACGTCCGTCCGCCATTGCAGCGTAAGCCCTGCGGCCAGCGCCTCGTGCGCCGCGATGGAGGCGGCCAGCGTCCCCAGGCCCCGCCGCCGCCATGCCGGGTCCACCAGGACACCCAGACGGGCCAGCAGGCCCTCCCACTCAGAGTAGGCTCCGCAGGCAAGCGGCACCCGGCGGCCCTCCATTTCGTGGACGATCGTGTAGCGGTTTTCGAGGTCCGACAGGCCCACTTCGTTGACGTCGTCCGGCGGGCAGTTGCCCTCCAGTTCGATGGCCTCCGGGTTGCCGTGCGAAACGGTCATCTCTTCCGGGGGCTGCTTCAGGGGAAGGTCGTCCGCGAAGAACAAGGCCGCGGCACCCAGCCCATGGCCGCCGTGGGACCGCGTCAGCGTCATGAGCGTTACATGCTGGGCCATCTCCTCGTCGGCGATGCCCTCCGCGGCGTCGATGACCCACTGCGGGCCCACCAGGGCTGAGCTGCCAAAGAGCCGGACAAATTCCACTGTGCGGGCGTTGTCGTCCGCGCGGACGATCCGTTCCCCGGACGCCAAGGCGGATCCGAAGGCGTCGTCGTCGAGTCCCAGGTGCCGGGCCCACGCGAGCTGGATGATGGCTGCGGAACCGGGGTCAAGTGTCATGCCTCCAGCCTAGGGCGGGCAGCGCGCACCGCTGAACAGGACGCCGCGGCAGCATGGGAGGACACGGCCTCCCGGCGACAACTCAGCCGAACAGGACGGCGGCCTCGTCGTAGCGTTTCTGCGGGACGGTCTTGAGCTGTCCGAGGGCATCCTGGAAGCCCACGTGCTCGATGTCCGTTCCCTTGAGCGCCACCATGGTGCCCCAGTAGCCTTCCACCACGGAGTCGATGGCCGCCATGCCCAGGCGGGTGGCCAGGACGCGGTCGAACGCGGACGGCACGCCGCCGCGCTGGATGTGGCCCAGGATGGTGGCGCGGGTTTCGATGCCGGTCCGGGCTTCCAGTTCCGGGGCGAGCTGGTCCGCGATGCCGCCCAGGCGGGGGCGGCCGAAGGTGTCCAGGCCGCGCTCGGAATGCGGGGTTTCCATGTGCTCCGGGACGAAACCTTCCGCCACCACCACCAGCGGGGCACGGCCACGGGAATGGGCTTCCTTCACCCATTCGGTGATCTGCTCGATGCTGACCTTCTGCTCCGGGATGAGGATGGCGTGCGCGCCGGCGGCCATGCCGGCGTGAAGGGCGATCCAGCCGACATGCCTGCCCATGACTTCGGCAATCATGCAGCGGTGGTGGGACTCACCGGTGGTGCGGAGCCGGTCGATCGCTTCGGTGGCGATCTGCACAGCGGTGTCGAAGCCGAACGTGTAGTCCGTGGCGTCAAGATCGTTGTCCACCGTCTTGGGGACGCCAACGATCTTCAGGCCCGCGTCCGTGAGTCGCTTCGCCGCAGCGAGGGTACCCTCACCGCCGATGGCGATGATGGCATCAATTCCGAGCCGGTCCATGTGGGCTTTGATGACCTCGGGACCGCCGCCGTTTTCGAACGGATTGGTGCGTGAGGTGCCCAGGATGGTGCCGCCCTGCTTGGCGATGCCGCGGACCATGGTCCGGGGGATGTCGATGATGTCGCCCTCAACGACGCCGCGCCAGCCATCGAGGAAGCCAACGAACTCGTGGCCGTGGATGGCGATACCTTTGAGGACCGCGCCGCGGATGACCGCATTCAGGCCGGGGCAGTCGCCACCGCTGGTAAGAATTCCAATTTTCATGTCTCGCTCAAATCCTGGGGAGAGGGTTTACAGGCAGAGCGCCACGCTGAGCTCACATAGATTCTAGTGGCGTGTGTGGGGTACGACACAAACTGGTTACACAAGGCCCCCGCTCCGGTGCAGCTGGAGCGGGGGCCTTGTGGTGCTGTGTCAGGACGGGTTCAGGGACGGTTCAGGGACCGCCGCTCGAGGAACACCTGGAGCGGGATGACGTCCTTCTGGTCCGGCAGGATCACCCAGGCCAGGAGATAGAAGATGACGGCCGGGCCGGGGAGCAGGCAGAAGACCAGGAACGCGATGCGGACGAAAGCAACGTCCACATTGAGCTTGGCCGCGATTCCTCCAAGCACGCCTCCAAGCCACCGTTCCGGTCCGCGTTTCAGGCCGAGGCCCCTGACGATGCTGAAAAACTTGTCCATGGTTCAAGACTTCCGTGTTGTAGGGCCGTTGTCACGTTTCCGGGCGGAGAGGAGGCCGCCGAGCACCAGGGCCGCGCCTGCCCCAATCATCAGTCCGATCAGGACATAGGTCCCGTTGAGCGTGACGATGCCCAGTTGGGCGATGATGATCAGCGCGGCGAGGGCCACGATGATCAGGCCCCAGACGATGGTTCCCACGCGTGCCCCGGAAGGCGGGGCAGAAGAGGCGCCTGCCGCCGTCGTGCCGCCCTGCGCATAGGGATCCGGAATGTACGGGTTTGAGCCCGGAGTTTGGCTGCTCATGTCAGTTGCCTTCCTGGATGGTGACGTTGCTGACGGTGCCGTTGATCTGGATGACCAGGTGGCTGCCGGGCTTGTCGGTGTTGTAGCTGCTCTGCCGGGTGGTGATGCCGCCCCGCTGGTTGCCGCGTTCGTTCAGGTTGCCGAGGGTCATGTCCGCCTTGATGTCCACGGGCACGTCGCCCGGGATGATTACTGTGACGTTGCTGGCCGTGATGTCCAGGGGGACGCGGACCTCCGAGGTGAGCGGGGCATCCAGGGACATGGCCGTAAGGTCAACGGTTCCGCTGCCGGCCGTGATGTCGAATCCGCCGCTGGCCTGCTCGATGCTCGTCGGTGCCCAGTCAACCTGCTGGAAGCGGACGCGGTCTCCGTTGTTGCCCACCACGTTGAAGATTCCTCCTATGACGAGGGCCGCCACGGCGAAGAACGAGAGGATGCCGGGGGTCCGGCCGCGGAGGCCAAGAATGAGGATGCCAATGCCCAGGACGGCTGCCGCGCTTGCCCAGGCAACCGCGTTGGCGGAGTTACCGAGGTCGATGACGTTGGTGAGGTCCAGGGCTTTCACGCCAGCGCCCACCAGCAGGGCACTGCCGGCAGCTATTGCGACGGCGGGAGTGCCGGGACCTGCGGCGCGCACCCTGGGAGCGGGCGGCGGAACCGGCGACGGCCGGCTTCCGGAGTATCCACCGCTGCCCCATCCGCCACTGCCGGAACCGCTGCCAGTGCCCCCGCTACTGCCGCCGTCGGGGTTGCCGGCAAACGGACCGCTGCCTGCGACGTCTGAGTACGGCGGTGTGGTTGGGGTGGACGTCCCGGCTGAGTAGGCAGCCGTGCCGGCCGCTGCTGCACTGGTCGGCGTGCCGGCGGCTGTCTTGTTGCGCTGCACCAGGTAGTACACCAGGTAGATGGCGCCGCCGACCCACAGCAGGGACCACAGGAAGGGGCCCACACCCCGGTTGCCCCAGCCCCAGAAGCCGTTGCCGAGCCCGCTGAATCCTGCCACCACCGCGATCAGTGAACCCGTCATGCCGGTGGTCCAGCGCCCCGCGCCGGCTTCCTGGACGTGGATGCGCCCGTCAGGCTCGGGCAGGAACGCCCAGGCAAGCCCGTAAAGAAGCACGCCGATCCCTGCGAAGAGGGCAAGGATGATAAAGACGCCGCGGACAATCAAGGGGTCGACTCCCACACGCTGCGCGATGCCGCTGGAAACGCCGCCCACCCAGCGGTCCTGGCCGCGGCTGATTCCCTGGCTGCGGACCCAGGTGAAGAAATCGGTCTGCTGGCCCGGGACTCCGGCATAGGAGTAACTGCTGCCGGCGCCGGGGGTTTCATGCGTCGGGCCCGGGGTTGCGGAATCCCGCGGCGGCGCGGAGGCAGAAGGAGGCGGCGCCAGGGGCTGGGTGGGGTTTTCCCGCCCGGGGAGGGGCTCCGTGGGGTTCTCATTTTTCGGGCTGGCCGGGGGTTCTTCCGGCGTGCCGTCATGGGGGTTCGGGGTTAGCGAGTTCATACTTCGATCCTGCCGCTCCCGGCCGGGCGGCTCTACCGGGGGACACCCTGAGCCGTCCCTGAGAGGCCCCCGGTTCCCGTGCCAACCCGGTCCGGGAGACCCTGATCCGTGCTTGGATTGGACCATGACATCCGCGCCCGCCCGCCCGCCGCTGGTCCGAAGCAGCGACCGCTTCATTGCCGGGGTCTGTTCGGGCCTCGCCGCGCATCTTGGGCTGCCGGTGAACACTGTGCGTGTGGGAATGGTCCTGGCTTCATTCGCCGGAGGGGCCGGCGTCGTGTTCTACGCCTGGCTCTGGATCATGGTGCCCACCGCCTACGAAAGCGCCCGGCGGCAGGAACGGCGGCCGACGTCGCCCATTGCTCCGGCCGTGATGGGCGGCACCGCTACGGGCACGCCGTCGGCGAACACCGGCCCCGGCATGGTGCCGGGCGCCGGAGTGCCCGCGGAAGCGGCGCCGGCGCCTTGGTTCCGGTTCCGCGAGATGAGGTACGGCAAGGAGATCCTGCTCGGCGTCGGGCTGCTCCTGGTGGCGGGCATCCTCGGCGCCCAGCTGCTGGGGATGGACGTTCCGTTGGGGACCATCATCCCCGCGGCTGCGGTCCTGGGCGGAGCCTCCATCGCCTGGATGCAGCTTGATGAGACCCGTCGGGCCGGGCTGGTGGATAAAACCAAAGCGAACCAGGCAGGCGGCTGGGCACGGCTTGCCGCCGGCCTGGCGTTGGTGGTGGCGGGCGTCCTGGTGATGGTGTCCGGGTCCGGTTCCTGGGAGCAGACCTGGCTGGCGCTGCTGGCGTCCGTGGCCGTCCTCGGCGGCGTGGTACTGGTCCTGCTCCCGTGGGCGCTGAAGTTCTGGCGAGACCTCGAAGCTGAACGCGCCGGCAGGATCCGCGAGACTGAACGAGCGGAAATCGCGGCACACCTTCACGATTCGGTCCTGCAGACGCTGGCACTCATCCAACGGCGCGCCGCCAATGAGCACGACGTTGTCCGCCTCGCCCGTGCGCAGGAGCGCGAACTCCGGGGCTGGCTGTTCGAGGACCCGGGAAAGGACGCCGGGCAGCTCTCGGACCGGATCAAGGCAGTTGCCGCGGAAGTGGAGGACCTGCTCGGGAACGCGGTGGAGGTGGTCAGCGTGGGAGACACCGAGGTCACCGAAGGCCATGAGGCGCTGATCCAGGCCAGCCGCGAGGCCATGCTTAACGCCTCGCGGCACGGCGGCGGTGCAGTATCGGTCTATCTTGAGGTCACCGGCGGGCGCGCCGAAGTGTTCATCAAGGACCGGGGTCCCGGCTTCGAACTCCAGGACGTCCCCGAAGACCGGCTCGGCGTGCGGGAGTCCATCATCGGCCGGATGAACCGGCACGGCGGCACGGCCAACATCATCAGCACCAGTGAAGGCACGGAAGTCCGGCTGGGATTCCCGGCCGCGCAGGCGGAGAAGCAGACGCAGAACACGGAAGGCAAACCATGAACCCAGCACAGGGAGCCGGCAACGGGACCAACCGCGCCACACAGTCTGTCCGGGTGGTGCTCGTGGACGATCACGCGATCTTCCGTTCAGGCCTGAAAGCCGACCTCGATCCCAGCGTCCAGGTTGTGGGCGAGGCCGCCACCGTGGAGCAGGCCATCGCCGTGATCGCGAAGGAGCGGCCGGACGTGGTGCTGCTCGACGTCCACCTTCCGGGCGGCCTCGGCGGCGGCGGCCGTGAAGTGATCGCCGGCTCGGCGGCACTGCTGTCCACTACGAGGTTCCTGGCGCTCAGCGTCTCGGACGCGGCGGAGGACGTTGTCGCGGTCATCCGGGCTGGAGCCCGGGGCTACGTCACCAAGACCATCTCCGGGGCCGAAATCACCGACGCCGTCTACCGGGTGGCCGGAGGGGATGCCGTCTTCTCGCCGCGGCTGGCCGGCTTTGTCCTGGACGCCTTCGGCACGGCCCCGGCGGACATCGCCGATGACGAACTGGACAGGCTCTCCGCGCGGGAGCTCGAGGTGATGCGCCTCATCGCCCGCGGCTACAGCTACAAGGAGGTGGCCAAGGAGCTCTTCATCAGCATCAAGACGGTGGAAACCCACGTCTCGGCAGTGCTCCGCAAACTCCAGCTGTCCAGCCGGCACGAGCTGACCAAGTGGGCCGCCGAACGCCGCCTCCTCTGATATGTAGGTTTGGTTGTCAATAGCGCGTAGGTGAGCGGCTCCTGGATTGTGGTTCCGGGGGCCGCTCATT